>DASZWL010000099.1:0-8196 GCA_035546695.1 Rhodanobacteraceae bacterium
CCAAGTGCCGGCGCGAAGCGGCGGATCGTAGAGCACGAAATCGCTGTAGCGCGAAGTGAGCCAGGCCTTGATCTCGTCGTCGCTCTTGCCGGCTTCGATCTGCTCGAACACGTCGCGGCGAAGATCGGCCGCGAGCGGCGCATTCGAATCGGCGAGGCTCTCGTTCTGGCAGACGAGGCAACGGAGCTGCTTCGTGAGCGTCTGGAAGCGGAGCTCTTCGGCGCGGTCTTTGAACGGAAGCGCGTCGATCGCATGCGCCGCCGTACACAGCACGTAGAAGAAGACGAAGACGGCGACGAGCCGCGCGAAACGCAGCGCGCATTTCCCCTCGTCGTCCCCGCGAAAGCGGGGACCCAGCGCCTTGGCTTCGTCGTGCAGAATCATGAAGGCGCTGGGTCCCTGCTTTCGCGAAGACGACGGAGTGTGTGGTGTCGAGCGGATCGTCATTTCGCCGACTCTTCCTTCAGCAGCGAGATCCGCGGCAAAAGCTCCGTCGCGATGATCTCCGGCGTGATCGGAGAAATATACTTGTAGCGGATGACGCCTTTCGCATCGACGAGGAACGTCTCCGGCGCGCCGGTGACGCCGAAGTCGATCGCAACGTCGCCCGGAAAGTCCGCGAGGATCACGTCGTACGGATTTCCGAACTGTGCGATCCAGCGCTTCGCGTCGGCGGGATCGTCCTTGTAGTCGAAGCCGACGAGCTTGATGCCGAGCCGCTTGCCTTCGTTCATCAGGATCGGATGCTCGTCGCGGCACGCGAAGCACCAGCTCGCGAAGACGTTGAGGAGATACGGCTCGCCCGCGAGCTCGGCGCTGCCGAGTTTCTTCGACGGACCGTCGAGCAGCGGCAGCGAGAACTCGGGCGCCGGCTTCCCGATCAGCGGCGACGGTACCTCGCGCGGATCGTGATGCTGGCTCCAGTAAATGCCGAAGCCGAGCAGCGCGGTGATGAGGACGAAGCCGACGAACGGCAGAAGACGCGACATCGCTCTCAGCCCTCCCCTTCAAGGGGAGGGTTGGGTGGGGATGGTGTTGGCGACGACGCTGGAATCGTCGCGAAAACCATCCCCCTCCCGGCCTCCCCCTTGAAGGGGGAGGGGAAAGGTGCGGCACTTCGAACGGAGGAGGAAGGCGCGGTGCTCGAAGGGTTAGTGGATTCGGTGCGAGCCGGCAACGCGCGAAACCGCCGATCCGACGCCGCGACGAATCCGCCGAGCATCATGAATAGGCCACCGAGCCAGATCCAGCGCACAAACGGCTTGACGTAGATGCGCACGGCCCACGCGCCATCCGTCCCGATCGGCTCGCCGAGCGCGACGTAGATGTCGCGGAAGAGGCCGGGATCGATCGCCGATTCGGTCTGCACCTGCGAGCCGCGCGAGTACTGGCGCTTCTGCGGGTTCAGCGTCGCGACGACGCGATCGTCCTTCATCACGGTCAGCGTGCCCTGATCGGCCTTGAAGTTCGGTCCCTCGGCGTTCTTCACGCCATCGAAGCGGAACGTGAGGCCGCCGAGCGCGACGGTTTCGTTCGGCGCAAGCTTCACGTCCTTCTCGACGCTCGTCGCTCCGACGGTCAGCACGCCGGCGAGGAAGATCGCGATGCCGAAGTGCGCGAGGATCATGCCGAGCATCTCCGGCGTGTAGCGCCGGCCGCGCGGCGCGTTGCGCCAGCGCATCAGCGCGTAGAGCACGATGCCGAGCCCGACCCAGATCGAAGCCGCCGCGCCGACGATCGCCTTGAACGGCAATCCGTTCGCGACGACGCGCGCAACGACCGCCGCGACGACCGCGACGCCGATGGCCGCGAACAGGGCGGGCTTCAGCCCGCCGACCGCCGCGCGCCAGTCACCCACACGCCAGCGCAGGAACGGCCCGAACGGAACCAGCAGCACGACCGGCAGCATCAGCAGCACGAACATGAAACCGAAGTAGGGCGGCCCGACCGAAACGCGTCCGATGTTCAGCGCTTCCCCGAGCAGCGGATACAACGTGCCGAGCAGCACCATCGCGGCCGCGCAGACGAACATCAGGTTGTTGACGAGCAGCGCCGTCTCGCGCGAGACGGCCGCGAACGGTTCGCCGCCCGCGACTTTCGGCGCGCGGAACGCGTAGATCAAAAGCGATCCGCCGATCACGACCGCGAGGAAGCCGAGGATGAAAAGCCCGCGCTTCGGATCGCTCGCGAACGCGTGCACGCTCGTCAGCACGCCCGATCGCACGAGGAACGTTCCGAGCAGCGACAGCGAGAACGCGAAGATCGCAAGCAGCAGCGTCCACGCGCGGAACGATCCGCGCTTTTCGGTGACGGCCTGCGAATGGATCAGCGCCGTGCCGACGAGCCACGGCATGAACGACGCGTTCTCGACCGGATCCCAGAACCACCAGCCGCCCCAGCCGAGCTCGTAATAGGCCCACCACGAGCCGAGCGCGATGCCGAGCGTCAGGAATCCCCACGCGACGTTCGTCCATGGTCGCGCCCAGCGCACCCAGCGCACATCGAGCTCGCCGCCGATCAGCGCAGCGATCGCGAACGCAAACGCGACGGAGAAGCCGACGTAACCCGTGTAGAGCATCGGCGGATGCATGATCAATCCGGGATCCTGCAATACCGGATTGAGATCATTGCCGTCGAGCGGCATCGGCAGCGCGCGATCGAACGGGTTCGACGTCAGCGCCGTGAAGAGCAGAAACCCGAACGCGATGAACCCGAGCACCGAAATCACGCGCGCGATGAAATCGTCGGGCAGGCGACGGCTGAATGCCGCGACCGCGACGGTCCACACGTTGAGGATCAGCACCCAGAGCAGCAACGAGCCTTCGTGCGCGCCCCAGACGGCCGAGAAGCGGTAGTACCAGGGCAACGCGAGATTCGAATTCAGCGCGACGTACTTGACCGAGAAATCCTGCGTCACGAACGCATACGTCAGGATCGCGAACGCGAGCGCGACGAACACGGCCTGCCCCGCGACGATCGGGCGCGCGGTCGCGATCAGCGCGCGATTGCCGGTTTGCGCGCCGATCATCGGCAGGATGCACTGCGCTGCCGCGAGCAGCAGTGCGAGGATGAGGGCGAGTTGGCCGAGTTCGGGGAGCATGGTTTAAAGCCGGGATTCGGGATTCGGGATTTGGAGCGTATGGCCGTGTCGTGATATCCAGTCGCGGAAGCTTACTGCTTTGCCGAATCCCGAATCCCGTCTCCCGAATCCCGGCTTTTCGCTTTCGCCTTGGCCTTCGCAATCGCATCCGCCACTTCCGGCGGCATGTACGACTCGTCGTGCTTGGCCAGCACTTCGGTCGCGACGAAGCGGCCGTCGTGCATCGCGCCGGTCGCGACGATGCTCTGGCCTTCGCGGAAAAGATCGGGAAGGATGCCGGTATATTCGACCGGTATCGTCTGGAAGCGGTCGGTCACGACGAAATCGACTTTGAGCGAGTCGCCTGAGCGCTCGACCGAATGTTCTTCGACGACGCCGCCGAGCCGGAAGCGGGCGTCCGTCGGCGCATGGCCTTCGTGCACTTCGCTCGGCGAGAAGAGATAGGTCATGTTCTGCTGGAGCGCGAGCACGGTCAGCGTCGCCGCGATCGCGACGGCAGCGACGATCAGCGAGATCGCGACGAGGCGGCGCTTGCGGGTCGGCGTCATGGCGTCGCCTCGCGCGCCGCGCGGCGCTTCAGCTTGCCGCGGATTTCGGCGAGCACACGTGTGCGCGCGAGGCGAGGCGCGATCGCGTCGATCGCGAAGACGACGACGAACACCGCATACGAGCTCCAGACGTAGGCGCCGTACTTGCCCATCGCGAGCATCTCATCCATGCGCGGCCACCGTTTCGCGCGACGCGTCGCCGAGCGCGACGTCGCGCGCCCATTCCTTGCCGCCTTCGAGCTCGAGCAGGCCGACGCGCGAGCGCGCGGCGACGCTCGCGAAGAACCAGACGTGGGTTGCGAGCGTCATCACGAGCAGCGGCCACACCATGTCGCCGGTAATGTGCGACTCGCCCATGAGGCGCACGGTCGAGCCCTGGTGCAATGTGTTCCACCAGTTGACCGAGAAATGCACGATCGGCACGTTGACGATACCGATCAGCGCAAGGAACGACGCCGCGCGCGCGGCCTGGCGACGATCCTCGATCGCATGATGCAAGCCGATCACGCCGAGATAGAGGAACAGCAGCACGAGCTCGGATGTGAGCCGCGCGTCCCACGTCCACCACGTGCCCCACATCGGCTTGCCCCAGATCGAACCGGTCACGAGCGTGACGAATGTGAACGCGGCGCCGACCGGCGCGCTCGCCATCGCGAGGATTTCGCTGAGCTTGATGCGCCATACGAGCGCGACGAACGCGTTGATCGCCATGAAGCCGTACGCGAAAAGACTCATCCACGCGCAAGGCACGTGCACGAACATGATGCGATAGGCATCGCCCTGCTGATAGTCGGGAGGCGCGACGAACAACCCGCCGTAGATCGCGATCGCGCCGAACACGATCGCGACGCCGAAAAGCCACGGCGCCCACGCACCCGCGAGTCGGTAGAACGTCGGCGGCGAGCCGATCTTGTGGAACCAGAGCGTCAGCGCATTCATGACAGCGAGATCTTGAGAGCCGCAGCGCAAGCCAGCGGCGCCAGCACGAGCATCAGCACGAATCCCGCGCCGAGCCAGAGCAGAGGCGCCGAGAACGCGAGCCCCGCCTGCGCCGCGTTGCACGCGCCCGCGCCGAAGATCAGCACCGGCACGTAAAGCGGCAGCACCAGCAGCGCGAGCAGCATACCAGAGCGGCGCATGCCGACCGTGAGCGCCACGCAGACCGCGCCGATCAGGCTGAGCAGCGGCGTCGCGAGCGCCAGCGCGGCGAGGAGGACCGGAAACACCGCGTGCGGCAGGTTCAGCATCTCGGCGAGAAGCGGCGAGACGAGGAGGAGCGGCAGCGCCGTCGTCAGCCAATGTACCGCGATCTTGCACGCGAGCAGCGCCGCAAGCGGATGCGGCGACAGGACGAGCTGCTCGAGCGAGCCGTCCTCGTAATCGCCGCGGAACAGCGAATCGAGCGCGAGGAGACCCGACAGCAGCAACGCGACGAACACGACGCCTGCGGCGATCCGCCGCAGCACGTCGGGTTCGGGCCCGAGCGCGAGCGGAAACAGCGCAACGACGATCAGCGCGAACAGGATCGGATTCAGCGCATCGCCGCGACGGCGCCAGATGACGGCGAGATCGCGACGAATCAGAGCGGTACAGGCTGCGAAAGTGGAACCCGATTTCACGATGCGACAACCTCACACCCGCGGTCATCCCCGCGAAAGCGGGAACCCAGCGCCTTCGCCTCTGCGCCACAAATGGAAGAAGAGGCACTGGGTCCCCGCTTTCGCGGGGATGACGGATCGATTCGCGGGAACGACGAATCAATGCGCATCGCTGCGACTCTCCTCGGCAGGGACACGGCCGCGCAACGTCCCGCGCAGCGGAATCCGCCGCGGCGTCCCGCTCGTGAACGCATACGCGCCGTGCGACGTGATCAGCGCCGCGCCGCCGCGCCGCGCGTGCAATTCGAGCAAGCGGTTGACGAGCTTGATGCCGTCGAGATCGAGATTCGCGTACGGCTCGTCGAGCAGCCAGAGACCGACCGGTGCGAGCAGCACGCGCGCGAGCGCCACGCGCTTTTTCTGTCCGGCCGAGAGTTGCCGCGTCGGCACGTCGGCGAAGCCCTCGAGACCGACGCCGGCCAGCGCGGTCGTCGGGCTGATTCCCGCCCGCACGCCGCCGAGGCCGGCCGCGAAGCGAAGGTTCTCGATCGCGGTCAGATCACCCTTGAGGCCCGGCTGATGCCCGAGCAGCGCGACCTGATGCGAGAGCCGCGCGAGCGTCAGCGGCGCGCCGGCCAGCAATATCTCGCCGGAAGACGGAGCGAGCAATCCCGACAGCACACGCAGCAGCGTCGTCTTGCCCGAGCCGTTGTCGCCTTCGATCAGCACGATCTCGCCTTCATGCAGCGCGAAATCGATCGGGCCGAAGATCGACTCGTCGTTGCGCGCGAACGCAAGCGCGCGGGCTTCGAGCAGGGCGGGGCGGTCGTGGAGGTCTACGGCGGGCATCTTGCGAGGCTACCAACCTTTCGGGTTGTCGTCCCGGCGAAGGCCGGGACCCAGCTCTCCGATCGGGATGCGCGCTGAGTGCAGAAGCTGGATCCCGGCCTGCGCCGGGATGACGGCGCGATATGGTTTACGCCCATTCGAGATCCGAGGCGTCGCCCGCAACCGCGCGCCAATCCGGCCGATAGATCCGGAGCGTCACCGCCGCGCCCGCTCGCACGACGACGATGCTGTTCTGGTCGTATCGGCGCGCGATCTCGTCGGCTTTGCGACCGTCGATGCCCGAGACGAGCAGGCATTCCTCGCGCCAGGCCTCGCCCGGAACGTAGCCCGCGCCTTCGAGCCAGCGGCAGCTCCGCGCGCGCAGCTCAGTGCGCAGCGTCTCGAGGCGCTCGTCGTTCTCGGCCTTCGGCAGAGAGGTCGAGCGCGGATTGCACGACGTGACGTAGAAAGCGGCATCGTCGCTGCCGATCCAGCGCACGATCGGCGCAGGCACCGGATTGCCGATGCGCAGCGTCGCGATGCGTCCGTTCGGCAGGCGCACGTCGTAGTGCGATTCGCGATACAGCGCGATCAATGCGCGGATGCGCGCGGCGGTTTCGGTCGGCGGCGTCTTCATCGATCGAGCGGCGCGAGCTCCGCGCGAACGCGCGCGTCGGCGGCGGCGAGATCGATCTCGGTGATGCTTCGCCTGCCGGCCGTCAGCTCGCGCAGCAACGCGTCCTGCGCGGCGCCGCGCGCGAACGCCTCGGCGTACGGCATGCGCGTGAACGTCACCATCGAGTAGCGCGGCTTGAAGCGATCGGGATTCCGCTCGGCCAGCGCGCGACCGAGCTCGCGGCGCAACAGGAACGCGGGATCGGCGACCGAATCGCGCATCTCGACGTAGTTCTCGATCGCCATCGCGGCGATCGCCTCGGCGTTCGGACGTCGGCGCCGCTCGAATTCGGCGAAGAGGCCGGCCGTGTCGTCCGGAATCGCAGCGAAGAGGTCGGCGAGCTCGACGGCGTCCTCGAAGCCGCAGTTCATGCCTTGCCCGTGGAACGGCACGATCGCGTGCGCGGCGTCGCCGACGAGAAGCGCCCGACCGTCGAGATGCCAGCGATCGAGGTAGAGCGTCGCGAGCATGCCGACCGGATTCGCGGCGAAATCTTTTTCGAGATCAGGAATCAGCGGCAGCGCATCGGCGAACTCGCGCTCGAACAGCGCGCGCGCCGCAGCGGGCGAATCGACCGTCGCGAAGCTCGGATCGCCTTCGTTCGGGAGGAACAGCGTCACCGTGAAGCTGCCTTCGGCATTCGGCAGCGCGATACACATGTAGTTGCCGCGCGGCCAGATGTGGAGGGCGTTGGGCTCCAGGGCGAAGAGCGAGGGCTGAGGGCTGAGGGCTGAGGGCTGAATCGCGGCTGCATTCGTGGAAGCTCTGCTCTTATCCTCAGCCCTCAGCCCTCGGCCCTCAGCCCTCGAAGGAATCTCGAGCTCCTTGTAGCCATGGCCGAGCGGCTCGGTGCGCTCGCCGAGCGGCGTTTGCGCGTTCATCGCGGCGCGCAGCGCGGAGCCCGCGCCGTCGGCGCCGATCGCGAACGGCGCGTGTGCTTCGCTCGCGGCGCCGGCTTCGTTCTCGAAGCGGAGCGCCGCGACTTCGTCGAACGTCGCGCCGGTCAGGCGCCGGTCGAACTCGAAGCGCGCGCCGGATTTTTCGGCCGCGTCGATCAGCGCGACGTTGAGCCGCCCGCGGCTGACCGACCAGATGACTTCGCTGTCGTCGCGCCCGTAGCGCAAAAGCTCGGTGTGTCCGTCGCGATGATGCACCATGCGCCCGCGCATCATGACCGCGAGCTTCATGACCGCATCGGTCATCCCGGCCGTACGCAAACCGTGCAGGCCGCGCTCGGCGAGCGCGAGGTTGATCGAGCGTCCACCGGCATAGCCCGCGATGCGCGGATCGTTCCGGCGCTCGTAGACCGTGACCGCGAACCCGCGCTGCGCGAGCAGCGTCGCGAGCAATGCACCGACGAGCCCGGCACCGACGATCGTGATTTCCTTGTTCATGCCTTCGTATTCGTGCGGTGGGCCAAGGCCCACCCTATGCGTTTGCATCATA
>DASZWL010000100.1:0-10669 GCA_035546695.1 Rhodanobacteraceae bacterium
GGCAGCAGGCTGTCGAGCGTCGCGCCGCTCGCGAGGCGATCGCGGAATTCGGCGGTCTTCGCGCGAAGCGCGTCGTCGGAAAGCGCCTGGAGCTCGGGCTCCAGCGCGTTGATCTTGTTCACTACCTTGCCGAGCTGGCGCAGCACGCGCTCGTTGCGGCTGCCGAAAATGCTCGTCAGGAAACGGTTCAACATCGGTCGTCTTCGGATTGGGGAATGAGGACGGGCTCGCCCGTCGGACGCTCGGAAGACCGGCCACGGCGGGCGCCGGTTCCCCACGGGCACGAATCCCGCGGAGCGGACCGCGCATGATACTGGCGGACCGGGTTCTTTAGCGAATTCGGGACGGCGGGCGGTGTTTCAAGTCGGTTCGGGTGATGCGGCACCGGCTTGCATGGCATGACCCCGCTTTGCGTGGCGCGACACGGCCTTCGTGACCCAGCACCCCTCGTCCCCGCGAAGGATATGAACACATAGGGTGGGCTTCAGCCCACCGATGACCTGGGACGGCGACTAAACGGCGGGCTGAAGCCCACCCTATGGGCGATGCGGTGCGGCTTAGGCCTTTCCCGCCCGCTTCGACTTCACGTACGCGATCGGGTTGACCGGTTTCCCGTTCAGCCAGACCTCGAAGTGACAATGCGGACCGGTCGCGCGGCCGGTCGAACCGACCTTCGCGATCGTGTCGCCGGCGTGCACGCGTGCTCCGACCTCGGCGACGAGCACCGAGTTGTGCGCGTAGCGCGTCATGTAGCCGTTGCCGTGGTCGATCTCGACGACGTTGCCGTAGCCCGGCCGCACGCCGACGAAGCTGACGACGCCCTCGGCAACGGCCGTGACCGGCGTGCCGGTCGGCGCGTCGAAATCGATGCCGAGATGGATCGCCTGATGGCCGTTGATCGGATCGGAGCGCTCGCCGAATCCGGAGGCGATATAGCCCTGCGCGACCGGCATGCCGCTCGGCAGGAGCGCGTTGTCGACCTTGCGGTCGAGAAGGAGATTCTCGAGCACGCCGAGCTGCGCTTCCTGGCGGTCGAACTCGGCGCGGAGGTTCTCGATGCCGGCGCTGATCGGCAGCGGCGCGGCGGCGCCCGTCGCGGGCTCCTCGGGGCCGCCGAGAGCGGGATCGGAGCTGAAATCGAATTCCCCGTCGTCGAGCTTGCCGACTTCGGTCAGGCGATCGCCGAGCGCGTTGAGGCGCGTCGCCTGGGCCTGGAGCTGGCCGAGCTGGAGCGTCAGCGCGTCGAGATCCTGCTGCGATGCGCGATCGAGCCTGGCAAGGTCTTCGCGCTCGGCGGCGATCGTGGCCTTGAGGTTGGCGATCTCGTGCAGATCGCGGGCGGTCGAGCTCGTGAAGAAGAACGCCGCTGCGAAGCCGGTGGCGAGGAGAGCGAGCGCCGCGGCGCCGAGGACGCCGCCGGCCAGGAGACGGCCGCGCGGGGAATCGAGGTCGATGCGCGTTGGTGCCGCGTGCGCGTTCCCGACGATAATGATGTTCATGCTGTAGGGCCAAGCCAGGTTGTCGCCATGACCAGCCGTCGTTCCGACACCCGTCATCCGGGCCCGAGGCCCGCTTCGGAGTGCGTCGCCCTTGGCACGCTCGCGGAGCACGCGCGCGCGCTGGACGTCCTGGATCGAAGGCTGCGCCGCCTTTTGCCCGACGCACTCGCACGCGAGACCAGGCTTGCGGACGTGCACGGCGGTCGAGTTGTCTTCCTGGCGTCGAGTCCGGCCTGGGCCAGCCGCCTCAGGCTGCAGCAGGCAGCGCTGTTGGCGGAAACCCGCGCCGCCTTGGGCGACGTGGCCGTACGCTTCGCCGTGAAAGTGGCGCCTCTGCCCTCGGTTCCCGCCGAGAGCGCGAAGCAGAAGCCGCTTTCAGCCGCCGCCGCAGCTCACCTGCGAACGGCAGCAAAGTCCCTCTCGGACCCGGAACTCAAGGCCCTCTATCTCCACCTGGCGTCCTTCGCCGTGGACGATTCCACGTAGGGCCGGGGCGGCCCTCTTTCCCCGCAAGGCTCCCGCGCGGGAGCCCGTCCTTCTTGTTACACCGCCTGCGCCGGATGCGCGTAGGAAATCGGTGCTTCGTTTTCGTCCTCGAAGCTGACCTCTTCCCAGGCGCCCGCATCGGCGAGCAGTGTCCGCAACAGCTTGTTGTTCAACTCGTGACCTGACTTGTACCCGTAGAACGCCCCGATGAGGCTGTGTCCAAGAAGGTACAGGTCTCCGATCGCATCGAGGATCTTGTGCTTGACGAACTCGTCCTCGTAGCGAAGCCCATCTTCGTTGAGGACGCGATAGTCGTCCAGAACGATCGCATTGTCCATCGACCCGCCGAGCGCGAGATTCTTCTCGCGCAGCATCTCGATGTCGCGCATGAAGCCGAACGTGCGTGCGCGGCTCACTTCCTTGACGAACGACGTGGTCGAGAAATCGATCTCCGACGTCGACGTCCGCTTGGTGAACATCGGATGGTTGAAATCGATCGAGAAGCCGACCTTGAACCCGTCGAACGGCTCGAAGCGTGCCCATTTGTCGCCGTCGCGAACCGTGACGGACTTCTTGATCCGGATGAAGCGCTTGGCCTTGACCTGCTCTTCGATGCCGGCCGACTGCAACAGGAATACGAAAGGACCCGCGCTGCCGTCCATGATCGGCACTTCCGGCGCGGAGAGATCGACGTAGGCGTTGTCGATGCCGAGACCGGCCATCGCCGACAGGAGATGTTCGATCGTCGCGATGCGCACTTCGCCCTTGACGAGCGTGGTCGAGAGGCGCGTGTCGCCGACGTTCTCGCAACAGGAGCGGATGTCCACCGGATGCGCGAGATCGACGCGGCGGAACACGATGCCCGTGTCCACGGCCGCGGGACGCAAGGTCATGTAGACCTTTTCACCCGTGTGGAGACCCACGCCCGTCGCCCGAATGACGTTCTTGAGCGTGCGTTGTCTGATCATTTTTATGCTGTAACCCCTGGGGCAGGAGCTGACAAAACGCGACGGATGCTAGCACAGCGATTCTGTGGAGAAAAGTTAAGTGCTGTATGGAACCGACAGATTTGTTGCGTAGAAACAACAACTTTCCTGCGCCTGCGGCTCTCACGCTTAACGGAAAATTGATGGTTTTCCCGGCGATTTTAAAGAGTTAGGACGACGTGAAAATCCGTTCTTTCGGCGCAACGGTGGTGACAGCAGGGCTGAAATTTCTTTTGCCGGGAGGAAGACTTTTCGGAGCCGACGCGACGCGCGATGAGCCTGCATGAGGTACTGCGCGATCGCCGAAACGCGATTCTCCGACGCGGTGCGACGCATGTCGCTTTCACCGACGCCGAAGCCCGCCCACCGCGACGCCACGCGGTGAGCGGTCCGGCCGCGCAGCTTCACGCGCTGCGCGGAGCGGAGCGGACGCGGCACCGTCGAAACACGGCGCCGGCGTCCGGCCGGATGGGATCAGGCGGGCCGGTTCGGAATCAGTCCGCCTGCCGGCGCAGGAACGCCGGGATGTCGAGATAGTCGCTCGGCGTTTCCGCCGCGCGCGCTTCGGGCGCCGCGGCGCGAACCGGTGCGCGCTCCGGCACGTCGACGTAGTCGACCGCGCCAGTCGTCGCGTTGCGGATCACTCGCATCGGCGGACCCGGCGCGGCCACCGGCTCGCGATCGCGCTCGCGCACCGGCTGACGGGCGCCCGCGCGATTGAGGCCGGTCGCTACGACCGTCACGCGCACCTCGTCCTGCAGGTTCGGATCGAGCGCCGTTCCGACGACGACCGTCGCATCCTCGCTCGCGAACTCGTGGATGACCTGGCCGATGTCGTCGAACTCGCGCATCGTGAGGTTCGGACCCGCGCTGACGTTGACGAGGATGCCGCAGGCGCCGGCGAGGTTGACGTCCTCGAGCAGCGGGTTGTTGATCGCCGCCTCGGCGGCAGCCACCGCGCGATCGTCGCCGCGCGCGGTGCCGGTGCCCATCATCGCCATGCCCATCTCGCTCATGACGGTGCGCACGTCCGCGAAATCGACGTTGATGAGGCCGGGCCGCGTGATCAGATCGGCAATGCCCTGCACCGCGCCGAGCAGCACGTCGTTGGCCTGCTTGAACGCAGACAAGAGCGTTACGTCGCGGCCGAGCACGGTCAGGAGCTTCTCGTTGGGCACCGTGATCAGCGAATCGACGTATTGACCGAGATCCTCGATGCCCTTCAACGCGACTTGCATGCGCCGGCGGCCCTCGAACGGAAACGGCTTGGTGACGACCGCGACCGTCAGGATGCCCATCTCCTTCGCGAGCTGAGCGACGACCGGCGCCGCGCCGGTGCCGGTGCCGCCGCCCATGCCGCAGGTGAGGAACGCCATGTCGGCGCCCTGCAGCAGTTCGACGATGCGCTCGCGATCCTCGAGCGCGGCCTGACGGCCGACCTCGGGATTCGCGCCCGCGCCGAGCCCTTTCGTGACGTTCGCGCCGAGCTGTAACGTGAACTTCGCGCCGCTCGACTTCAGCGCCTGCGCATCGGTATTCGCGCAGACGAAATCGACGCCCTCGACGTTGGCCTGCACCATGTGGCTGACCGCGTTGCCGCCGCCGCCGCCGACGCCGATGACCTTGATGACCGCATTCGGTGCCATCTTCTCTACGAGCTCGAACATTTCCCATCCTCCGCAATTGGCTACTGCTGGTTTTGTCGTTCCCGAAGCCGTGACCGTCCGGGTCCGGTTTCGTCCGCGAAGCTGGCGTGCTTCGCTTGAGCCGTTTCGGCTCTCCTTCGTGCGCTCCCTGCCCGAAGGTCTCTTGCTCTTCCCCTCTCCCGCTTGCGGGAGAAGGTGCCGAAGGCGGATGAGGGAAGCTTTTCGCTCAGAAGCCCCTCACCCCAGCCCTCTCCCGCTTTTGCGGGAGAGGGGGAACATCAAAACTCTCCTTTGAACCAGGTGCTGACCCGGCCCCACAAACCACTCACCGCCGACACGCCGCCCGTCGGCGCGCTGCGCGCGCCTTCGCGACGACTGCCGTAGATCAACAAGCCGACGCCGGTCGCGTGGATCGGATTCGCGACGACATCGGACAATCCGGTCACGTGCTGCGGCGTGCCGAGCCGCACCGGCATATGGAAAAGTTCTTCGGCCAGATCGAGCGCGCCTTCCATGCGCGCGGCGCCGCCGGTGAGGACGATGCCGGCGCGAACCAGTTCCTCGCGTCCGCTGCGGCGAAGATCGGCCTGCACCATCTCGAAGATTTCCTCGTAGCGCGGCTGCACGGCTTCGGCGAGGTTCTGTCTTGCGAGCCGTCGCGGTGGACGATCGCCGACGCTCGGCACCTGGATCGTCTCTTCCGCATGCGCGAGCTGCGCGAGCGCGCATGCGTAACGCACCTTCAGTTCTTCCGCGTGAGCGGTCGGCGTGCGCATCAGGTGCGCGATGTCGCTCGTGACCTGATCGCCGCCGATCGCGAGCGACGTCGTGTGGCGCAGCGCGCCCTGCGTGTAGATCGCGATGTCGGTCGTGCCGGCGCCGATGTCGACGAGGCAGACGCCGAGCTCGCGCTCGTCGTCGGTCAGCACCGCGCGTGCCGATGCGACCGCGGCCGGCAGCAATTCGTCGACCGCGAGCCCGCAGCGGTTGATGCACTTCGTGATGTTCTGGATCGCGCTCGCGGCGCCGGTCACGAGATGCACGTTCGCTTCGAGGCGCACGCCCGACATGCCGACCGGATGGCGGATGCCTTCCTGCCCGTCGATCATGTATTCCTGCGGCTCGGTGTAGAGCACGCTGCGATCGGCCGGAATCGCGACGGCCTTCGCCGAGTTCAACACCTGATCGAGATCGCCGACGCTGACTTCCTTGTCGCGGATCGGCGCGGTGCCGTGCGAGTTTTCATCCTTGATATGACTGCCCGCGATCGACGCGTAGACCGAGCGGATCTGGCAGCCCGCCATCAATTCGGCTTCCTCGATCGCGCGCTGGATCGAGTGCACGGTCGATTCGATGTCGACGACGACGCCGCGCTTCAATCCATGCGCCGGATGCGAGCCGATGCCGATGATCTCGACCGCCTCGCCCGGCGCGTGCTCGCCGACGATCGCGACGATCTTCGAGGTGCCGACGTCGAGGCCGACGATGAGGTTCTTTTCGGGTTTGCGGGTCATGTTGCCGGGAATCGGGAATGGAGAATCGGGAATGGGAGAGCGGGCATGCGAAGCGCGAAACCGGCTCTGCCGATTCCCGATTCCCTGTTCCCGATTCCCGACGAATTTATCGGCGACACCGATGCACCGCCCCAGCGAACAGCAAACCCGTTCGCATACCGCAAATCCACGTACGCCGGCGGATCGGTATGACCGGCCGCGAGCTTCGGCCACGCATCGAGGAAGCGCTTCAGGCGCTCGTTCGGCTCGTCGCGACCGACCGCGATCGTCGCGCCGCTCGCGAGCGTCAGCGCCCAACCGCCGCGCGAGGACAGCGCGACTTCGGTCACGATCAGGCCGCTGCCGGAGAATTCCTTGATGCAATCGGCGTGGAAGCGGATGACGTCATCGAGCCGGTCGTCCGGCCCCGACAGCACCGGCAGGCCTTGCAGGCTCTCGGCGCCGGCGACGTTGAACACCTGGCCGCGGCGATTGATCAGCCGATCCTTGCCCCAGCGTGCGAACGGCTGCTGCTCGTAGACGACGAGCTCGATCGCATCGGGCCAGCGCTTGCGCGCTTCGGCACGCTCGACCCACGGCAGCTTCGCGACGGCCGCGCGCACGTCGGCGAGATCGACCGCGAAGAAACCTTCGCCGAGATGCGGCGCGACGGCCGCGCGGATCTGCTCGGCGCTGACGTGATTGAACTCGGCACGCACGTCGAGCTTCGTCACCGGCCAGCGATCCGAAGCGAACCAGCCGTTGAGGACGCCGACGATCGGCAACGCGACGAGCGTCAGCGCGATGGCCCAGGCGATGAGTTTTAGGAGGAAGGTGCCTTTCACTTGGCGCCTCCTTCGGAGGCGCGGGAATGGGGAATGGGAAATGGGGAATGGGCGCGTGACGAGCCTTTCGATTCCCTATTCCCTATTCCCGATTCCTGATCTTTCTCGAAGCTCGTCTCCAGAATCCTCCAGCACAGCGTCCCGAAATCGATCCCGACCTGCTTCGCCGCCTTCGGCACCAGCGAATGGCTCGTCATGCCGGGCGCGGTGTTCGCTTCGAGCAGCCAGTTGCGGCCGGCGCGATCGCGCATGACGTCGACGCGGCCCCAGCCCGAGCAGCCGAGTGCGTCGAACGCGGCGAGCGCGAGCGCGCGGATCTCTTCTTCGGCGGCGCCGTCGAGACCGGGACAGAGATATTGCGTGTCCTCGGCGACATACTTCGCGTGATAGTCGTAGAACGCGCCCTTCGGCACGATGCGGATCGACGGCAGTGCCTCGCGGCCGAGGATCGACACGGTGAGCTCGTCGCCCTCGATCAGCGACTCGACGAGCAGATCGCCGGGATAGCGCGCCGCGAGATCAACCGCGGCGTCGAGATCGCGCTCTTCGAAAACGCGCGTGATACCGACGCTCGAGCCTTCGCTCGACGGCTTCACGATCACGGGCAGACCGAGCTTCGCGGCCGCGGCGTGAACGTCGTCGCCTTTGCGCAGAGGCACGAAGCGCGGCGTCGGCAATCCCTGCGCGATCCAGACCCACTTCGAGCGCACCTTGTCCATCGACAGCGCCGAGCCCAGCACGCCCGATCCTGTATAGGGAACGTGCAGCGATTCGAGCGCGCCTTGCAGCACGCCATCCTCGCCGCCGCCGTGCTGCCCGTGCAGGATGTTGAAGACGCGCGCGTAGTGACCGGCGCGGAGCGCATCGAGCAGCGCCGGAATGCCGTCGACCGCGTGCGCATCGACGCCTTTCGATCGCAAGGCCTCGAGCACGTTGCGGCCCGAGTCGAGCGAGACCTCGCGCTCGGCGGATTGACCGCCCATGACGACGGCCACGCGGCCGAAAAGGCTGGGATTCGAGATTCGGGATTCGGAATTCGGGAAGGCGGCCATCACGCTGCCTCCTTCGGTTTCAGATTGCCGGCGTGCGCGATTTCGTTGGCCGCTGCGCCGATGTCGCCGGCTCCGAGCAGCAGCAGGAGATCGCCGTTTCGCAGCAACGGCGGCGGCGCCGTGCGAAGGTCACGCGGATGCTCGACGAGCACCGGATCGACCTTGCCTCTCGCGCGCACGGCGCGCGCGAGCGCGCGTCCGTCCGCGTTCGCGATCGGCGCCTCGCCGGCGGGATAGACCTCGGTCAGCACGAGGACATCCGCTTCGGCGAGCACGTTCGCGAAATCGTCGAGAAGATCGCGCGTGCGCGTGTAGCGGTGCGGCTGGAACGCGACGACGAGGCGCTTCGACGGCCAGCCGTTGCGCGCCGCCGCGAACACGGCGGCGAGCTCGCGCGGATGGTGGCCGTAGTCGTCGACGAGCATGACGCTGCCTTTCTCGATCGAGATGTCGCCGCGCAACTGGAAGCGCCGGCCGACGCCCTGGAAGTTCTCGAGCGCGCGCTGCATCGCTTCCGGCTCGACACCGAGCTGCCAGCCGACCGCGCACGCGGCGAGCGCGTTCAACACGTTGTGCGCGCCCGGAAGATTCAGCGTGATCGGCAGCGAAGCGCCTCCTTCGGGAAGATGCAGCATGAAATGCGTGCGCCGGCCCTCGGCGCGGATGCCGCTCGCGCGAACGTCGGCCGCCGGCGCGATGCCGTACGTGATTATTCGACGGTGCGTCTCGCGCGCGAGATCGGCGACTTCGGGATCGTCGATGCAGAGCGCCGCGACGCCGTAGAACGGCAGGCGGTGCAGGAAATCGGCGAACGCCTTGCGCACGCGATCGAAATCGCCGTCGTAGTTCTCGAGATGATCGGCGTCGATGTTCGTGACGATCGCGATCACCGGCGAGAGCAGCAGGAACGAGCCGTCGGACTCGTCGGCTTCGGCGACGAGGTATTCGCCGGTGCCGAGCCGCGCGTTCGCGCCGGCGGCGACGAGCTGGCCGCCGATCACGAAGGTCGGATCGAGCCCGGCCTCGGCGAGCACGCTCGCGGTCAGCGAAGTCGTCGTCGTCTTGCCGTGCGTGCCGGCCACCGCGATGCCGCGTCGAAAGCGCATCAGCTCGCCGAGCATCTCCGCGCGCGGCACGACCGGAAGGCGCCTCGCGCGCGCGGCCGCGAGCTCTGGGTTGTCGGCCTTGATCGCGCTCGAGACGACGAGCACGTCGACATCCTCGACGTTCTTCGCGTCGTGGCCCTTGTCGATGCGCGCGCCGAGCGCGGCGAGGCGTCGCGTGTTCGCGTTCTCTGCGACGTCGGATCCCGACACGGCATAGCCGAGATTGCAGAGCACCTCGGCGATGCCGCTCATGCCGACGCCGCCGATGCCGACGAAATGCACGCGGCGGAATTGCCGGAACAGCGCCGCCTGCATGAGATCGCCGTGCTGACTGGGAAGAACCGGCGTCATGCGGCGACCTCGATGCAGATGCCGGCGATGCGCCGCGCTGCGTCAGGTTTGGCGAGCGAGCGAGCGGCTTCGGCCATCGCGACGAGCCTCGCGCGATCGCCGATTTCCTCGAACGCGGCGCCGAGCCGCTTCACGAAATCGTCGCCCTCGACGACGAGACGCGCGCCGCCGGCCGCGACCATCGCCTCGGCGTTCTTCGTCTGGTGATCGTCGACCGCGTGCGGAAACGGCACGAGGATCGCCGGCACGCCGGCCGCCGCGAGCTCGGCGAGCGTCAGCGCGCCCGAGCGGCAGATCACGAGATCGGCCCAGGCATACGCGCGCGCCATGTCGTCCTCGAACGGCACGACTTCTGCCTCGATGTTCGCGCGCATGTATGCCGCGCGCGCCTGCTCGAAATGCTTTGCGCCGCACTGATGGCGCACTGCGACCGGCAGCCTTGCGCCGCGTCGGCGCAGCACTTCGGGCAGCGCGATGTTGAGGCTCTGCGCGCCCTGGCTGCCGCCGAGCACGAGCAGATGCAGCGGACCTTCGCGGCCCGCGTAGCGCACGGCCGGCGCCGGAATCGCTGCGATCGACGCGCGCACCGGATTGCCGACCCATTCGCCGTTCGCGAACGCGTCGGCGAATCCCGTGAGCACTCGCGTCGCGAAGCGCGCGAGCATCCGGTTCGTCATGCCGGGAATGCGGTTCTGCTCGTGCACGACGAGCGGAATGCGCGCGATGCGCGCCGCGAGCCCGCCCGGCGCCGCCGCGTAGCCGCCCATCGAAAGCACGCTGCGCGGCGCGTAGCGCTTGAACAGCGAGAGCGCGGCCGCGATCGCGCGCGCGAGCCGGAATGGCGCAGTCACCTTCGCGACGATGCCCTTGCCGCGCACGCCGGCGATCGGCAGCGTCTCGAGCCGCCATCCGTATTGCGGAACGAGTTGCTGCTCGAGCCCGCCGACGCCGCCGATCCAGATCACCGGCGTCTTGCCGCGACGGAGTTCGTCGGCCACCGCGAGCCCGGGAAAGATGTGCCCGCCCGTACCTCCGGCCATGATCATCACGGGTCCGAGCGCCGCCGCATCGGTCATCGGCGCACCTCGGCGACGACGCGCTCGGGCACGGCCTGCAACGCCGCGTTCTCGGCGCGCGCGACTTCGTAGCTGACGCGGATCAGAAGACCGATCGCCGCGCACGTCATCATGACGCTCGATCCGCCC
>DASZWL010000101.1:0-12273 GCA_035546695.1 Rhodanobacteraceae bacterium
TCAGGCGATGGCGTTCATCCTCTCCGCCGGCGCCGCGGCGCCGGACGCGCTGCCGTTCTCGATCGAAGCGGGAGACGCGCCGACGCGGTGACGGCGCGCCTGGCGTCGTGTCCGGAAATTTGTTTGCTCGTCATCCCGGCGAAGGCCGGGATGACGAGCAAAGAAAGTGCGAAGCCGCGCGCGCAGCACAGCGCATCGGCACGCCGCGTCGCGCCGCAATGCGTGCGTCTTACTTGGCTTCCATCATCTTCTTGAGATTGTCGAGCCCCGCCTGATAGACGCCGCTCATCGTCTTCGTCGCGGTCTCGTCGTCGGCGCCGGCTGCCGGCTTCTCGCTCGTGTCCTTGCGCTTGAACTCGCCGGACCAGGTCACGACGGACTTGTCCTTTCCGGACGATGTGACCGCGATGACCGACGTATAGCTCGAGACCGGCAGCACGCTTTCGAGAATCGCGTACTTGTACGAGCGATGCGCGTCGTCGTGCGCGAGCAGCTTTTCCTTGATCGTGCCGCCGCCCTTCAGCGACAGGAGCCGCTCGGCGCCGACTTCGTTGTTCTTGCCGGCGACGATCTCGTCCTTCTCGACGGCCGGATGCCAGGTGTTGAGGCCGTCGAAGTTCCTGACCTGCTGCCAGACCTTCTCGGCCGGCGCGTCGATCGTGACGGACTTCGTAACTTTCAGCACCGGCGTATGCGCGAACGCCGCCACCGAAATTACTGCCATCGCCGCGAGCGCGATCGTCTTCGCTGCTTTCATCGTCGTTTTTCCTTGTGGCTGGGAAACCGTCGGGCGCGGATGCAAGGGCCGGACCGCGCGCTTGCCGCGTCCGCGGCGGAGTCTACGCCCGTGCGCCGGCCGCGCGCAGCGCAAGCCTGTGCCGCAAACGGCACACCGCTGTCACGCCCGTTGCGCGGCGCGATCGCTTACCATCGCGGCCTCGAAGGGGATCCGCATGGCATCGACGACCGAGGCGCCGGAGCGCAGCGCACGCGCCGAGAAACTGTTTCTGGTCCTGTCCGGCTTCTTCGTCGCGAACGCGATCATCGCCGAGTTCATCGGCGTCAAGATCTTCGCGCTCGAGGACACGCTCGGCGTCGCGCCGCTCAACTGGAACCTCTTCGGCCAGACCGGCTCGCTGAACTTCACGGCCGGCGTGCTGCTCTGGCCGATCGTGTTCGTGATGACCGACGTCATCAACGAATACTTCGGCCGCAAGGGCGTGCGCATGATCTCGTGGCTCGCGGTCGCGCTGATCTGCTACGCGTATCTCTTCGCGTACGCGACGATCCATCTCGCGCCGGCGCCGTGGTGGGTCACGGCCGGAAAGAACCAGGGCGTCGACAATCTCCAGACCGCGTTCGCTGCGATCTTCGGCCAGGGCATGTGGACGATCGCGGGATCGATCACGGCGTTCATCATCGGCCAGCTGATCGACGTGTCGATCTTCCACGCGATCCGGAAGCGCACCGGCGAGAAGCACATCTGGCTCCGCGCGACCGGATCGACGCTCGTCTCGCAGTTCATCGACAGCTTCGTCGTGCTGTACATCGCGTTCGTGATCGGCCCGCAACACTGGCCGATCTCGCTGTTCCTCGCGGTCGGCACGGTCAACTACATCTACAAGTTCGTCGCGGCGATCGTGCTGACGCCGCTGATCTACGCGGCGCGGCGCGGGCTCGATGCGTATCTTGGCAGCGAGCTGTCCGAGGCGATCAAGCAGCGCGCGGCGTTGCAGTGACGCGAGTGCATCGCGAGAGCCGGTTCGTTACCATGCCGATCCGTTCCTTCGATTCCGCCATGACGCGCCCGATCTTTCGCGCAGTGCTGTTTCTCGTCCTCTGCGCGAAGGCCGTCGCCGCGTCGACGAACGCCATGCCTGCCGACTGGATCACGCCCGCCGAAAGCTCCGCCTTCCACACGACGCCGTCTTATGAAGAGACGCACGCGTATCTCGAACGCCTCGCCGCAGCCGCGCCGAAGACGATCCATCTGACGCGCTTCGGCGTCTCGCCGGAAGGCCGCGATCTGATGCTCGTCGTCGCCGCGAAGGACGGCGAGTTCACGTCCGGGGCGGCGCGCGCATCCGGCAAGGAGATCGTGCTCGTGCAGGCCGGCATCCACGCCGGCGAGATCGAGGGCAAGGATGCGGCGCTGATGCTGCTGCGCGATCTCTCGATCGGCCACAAGCACGCGAACCTGCTCGATCGCGCGATCCTCGTGTGGCTTCCGATCTTCAACGTCGACGGTCACGAGCATTCGAATCCGTACAACCGCATCAACCAGAACGGTCCCGACGAGATGGGATTCCGCGCGACCGCGCAGAACCTCAATCTCAACCGCGATTACATGAAGGCCGACGCGCCCGAGATGCGCGCGTGGCTCGCGATGTTCGACACATGGATGCCCGATCTCTTCATGGACATCCACACGACCGACGGCGCCGATTACCAATACGATCTCACTTGGTACATGGAGGAATGGGGTCCGCTCGATCCGGCCGTCAAGGCGTGGCAGGACACGGCGTTCAAGCAGTCGATCTTCCCGGCGTTCGATCGCATGGGCCATCACGCCGCGCCGTATCTCGATCTCGTCGACCATCGGGACATCACGAAGGGCATCGGCAACTTCGGCTCGGGCCCGCGCTTCTCGACCGGCTATGTCGCGCTGAAGAATCGCGCCGCGTTGCTCGTCGAGACGCACATGCTGAAATCGTACGAGGTTCGCGTGCGCGCGACCTACGATCTCGTCGTCGCGACGCTCGCCTACGTGAACGCGCACGCGGGTACGCTGCGCAAGGCCGTGACCGACGCCGACGCGGCGACGATCGCGCGCAAGCCGGGCGCCGAGCTTGCGGTCGCATTCAAGACGACCGACAAGCCGACGACGTTCGCGCTGAAAGGCTATGCGTTCTCGCAGCAGGCCAGCGAAATCTCCGGCGACACCTGGACGACGTACGATCCGAAGACGCCGAAGACGTTCGAGATCCCGTTCTATCGCGATCTCGTCGCGACCGCGTCGGTGCGCCTGCCGGCCGCGTATGCGATTCCCGCCGCGTGGACGACGATCATCGACAAGCTCGCGCAGCACGGCATCCGCACCGAACGGCTCGATCGGATGACGAGCGTCTCCGCCGCGCGCTACACGCTGACGAATCCGTCGTGGGAAGAGAAGCCGTTCGAGGGGCGCCATCTTCTGCGCGATGTCGCGATCGCGAGCAGCGCCGCAACGGTCGAGCTGCAGCCGGGTTCGGTGCTCGTACCGATGGATCAGCCCGGGGCGAACCTCGTCGCGAACCTGCTCGAGCCGGCCGCATCCGATTCGCTGCTGCGCTGGGGCTTCCTCGATGCGATCTTCGAGCAGAAGGAATCGCCGGACGCGCGCGTCGCCGAGCGCCTCGCTCGCGAGATGATCGCGAAGGATCCGTCGCTCGAAACCGAATTCAAGACGCGCCTCGCCGCCGATCCCGGGTTCGCGAAGGATCCCGAGGCCCGTCTCGCGTTCTTCTACGAGCGCTCGCCGTGGTACGCGACGCAGCGCGTCGGCGCCTATCCGGTGCTGCGCCTCGACGCAACGGCGCTCGCGGCTGCACGCCATCGCTGAAAGACCCGCAATCGGAGTCGGGCGTTGTCGGCCGCGCGTGCGAAATCGTGAATTCAGTCACCCGGAATGACCTTCGACACTGTGAGCGGTCGAACGGGCCTCCTAGGCTCGCGGGTCGTCCCGCACGTGGCCGGGCGCGTGCTGAGGCCGCGCACCAGCGTCCGGCGCTCTTTCCGTCGTTTCAGGATCCTTGCTTCCAGGAGAAATTCATGCACTCGAGGTTCGTCAAGCCGCTCGCCTTCGCCGTCGCGCTGGCGCTTTCGGCGGGCAGCGCGTTTGCCGCCAGCTCGTTCGACGTCGGCGACATCGACAAGTCGATCAGTCCCTGCGCCGATTTCAACGGATTCGTCAACGCGAAATGGGTCGCCGCGAATCCGATCCCGCCGGATCGCACGCGCTGGGGCGCGTTCGACCAGCTGCGCGAGCACAGCCTCGAGACGCAGCATTCGATCGCCGAGAAGGCCGCGAAGGACGCCGACCACGCGAAGGCAGGCTCGATCGAGCAGAAGATCGGCTGGTTCTACCGTTCGGGCATGGACGACGCCGCCGTCGAGAAGGCCGGCTTCGCGCCGATCAAGCCCGATCTCGATCGCATCGACGCGCTGAAATCGACCGCCGACATCGTCGCGTGGATCACCGATGCCGCGGCGCAGGGACAGGGCGAGCTGTTCCAGATCGGCGTGCTGCCGGACTTCAAGAACGCGGCGACGCAGATCGCGTACGCGTTCCAGGGCGGCCTTGGCCTCCCGACGCGCGATTATTACGAGAAGGCCGATTACGCGGAGATCCGCGCGGCGTATCAGGCGCATCTCGCGAAGTCGCTGACGCTGGTCGGCGTTTCCGAAGCCGACGCGAAGAAACAGGCCGAGCAGGTGCTCGCGCTCGAGACGCGGCTCGCGAAGGCGTCGAAGCTTCCGGTCGAGCTTCGCGATCCCGCGAACCAGTATCACTTCGTGACGCCGGCCGAGGCCGACAAGGTCACACCGAGCCTTTCATGGGAAAAGTTCTTCGCCGCGCAAGGCGCCGACATCGGCAAGGGCTTTTCGCTCTCGCAGCCGGACTTCTTCGCTGAAGTCGAGAAGATGCTGAAGGACGTTCCGGTTGCGGAATGGCAGGCGTATTTCCGCGCGCACGCGATCGATTCCGCGTCACCGTATCTTTCCAAACCGTTCGCCGACGAGCATTTCGCGTTCTACGACCAGAAGCTCAACGGCCAGAAGGAGCAGCGCGTGCGCTGGAAGCGCGTGCTCGACGCGATCAACGCCAACATGGGCATGGCGCTCGGCGAGCTCTATGTCGCCGTCGCGTTCCCGCCGGAATCGAAGGCGCGCGCGAAGGAGCTCGTCTCGAATCTCCAGGACGCGCTGAAGGCGCGCATCGAGAAGCTCGACTGGATGAGCGCCGACACGAAGACGAAGGCGATCGAGAAGTGGGGCACGTTCCTGCCGAAGATCGGCTATCCCGACAAGTGGCGCGACTGGTCGGGCCTCAGGATCGTGCCGGACAACTACTACGCGAACGTCGAGGCCGCGGCGAAGTACGACTACCAGTACGAGATCTCGAAGGTCGGCAAGCCGACTGATCGTCTCGAGTGGGGCATGACGCCGCAGACCGTCAACGCGTATTACAACCCGACCGACAACACGATCAACTTCCCGGCCGCGATCCTGCAGCCGCCGTTCTTCGACGCGAACGCGGACGACGCGATCAACTATGGCGGCATCGGCGCTGTGATCGGCCACGAGGCGACGCACGGCTACGACGACGAAGGCAGCCAGTTCGACGCGAAAGGCAACAACGTCAACTGGTGGACGAAGGAAGACCGCGAGAAGTTCGACGCGCGCACCGACAAACTCGTCAAGCAGTTCGATTCGTACGAGGCGCTGCCGGGCAAGCACGTCAACGGCAAGCTGACGCTCGGCGAGAACATCGCCGATCTCGGCGGCCTCAACGTCGCGTTCGACGCGCTGCAGGAGGATCTCAAGAAGCACCCCGATCGCAACAAGAGCGTCGACGGCTACACGCCGGACCAGCGTTTCTTCCTGAACTTCGCGCGCGTCTGGCGCGGCAACATCCTGCCGCAGCGGCAGGAGGTGCTGCTGAACGCCGATCCGCACGCGCCTGCGAAATTCCGCGCGATCGCGGCACCGTCGAACATGCCGCAGTTCGCCGAGGCGTTCGAGTGCAAGAGCGGCGATCCGATGGTGCGCGGCGGCGACAAACAGGTGAAGATCTGGTAATCGCTCGCGACGAGGCGACACGATGAGACGGCGCCGCGCGAGCGGCGCCGTTTTCATTTGCGGCGACAGAGGCTATCTTCGGTTGCTTCTTCCGTTGCAACGTTTCGAGGTCATCGATGTTCCGTACCGTTCAGCTTCGTGCCGCCGCGCTCGCCTTCTTTCCGATTCTCGCGTCCGCGACGATTCCCGAATACGGCGATACCGAGCTCGAGGCGCGCATGAACCTGCTGGCGAACGGCGACGCCGGCTACAACCTTCCGCCGGGCTCCTCGTTCAACAGCATCAGCGTCGACGTCGAGGACACCGGCCTCGTCGCGTTCCGCGTTCAGCTCGTGCCGGATGCGGACGATCCGTCGCAATACCGGCCCGGTCTCTGGTTCGGCGGTCACGGCAAGGGCGAGATCGTCTGGACCGGTCCGATCGACGCGGCGATCGACAACGACGTCGCGATCACGCGGCCGCCCGGCGCGAACTTCGTCCAGATTCCGTTCACGGTGTCGACGAGCGGCATCGGCAACACGCTCTACCTCTTCGGCAAGAACCTCGACGAAGCCGACGGAAGCGCGCAAGCGATCGACACCGCACCGCTCATTCCGGATTCGTACGGCTATCCAAGCATCGGCAACGCCGGCGCGATGTCGTTCCAGGCGCGCTTCGCTTCCGGGCGCGCCTACGCGACCGTCGTGCGCGACGGCGAGCAGAACATCGTCAGCGCGTTCATCGCCGATCGCGGCGTGACGCCGTCGAGCCCGTACACGTATCTCTACACGCCCTCGTTCAACTACCGCCTGTCGATCGCGGCGAAAGTCGCGTACTCGGACGACATGACTAGCGAAGTCGAGATCCGCCTCTTCCCGAACGACGGCGACTCGCGGCGCATCCTCGCGAACGACGCGCTCGATGTGGCCTCGCCGTATTCGAAGTTCGACAACAGCCTCGCGCTCGACGGCAACGGCACGATCGCGGTCGTCGCGACGCGTGCGGCCGACAACCGTCGCGTCGTTCTGCGCAGCGACGGCACATCGACCGTCGAAATCGCGGAAGTCGATCCCGCCGGAACGATCCGCGAGATCTCGTTCTTCGCGCCGGCGATCAACGACTCGGGACTCGTCGCATTCCGCGCGAAGGACGCCGGCGGCGACGCGATCTACGTCGGCGACGGCAAGACGCTGACGCGCGTCGTCGGCAATGGCGACGTCGTCGCGACCGATCGCGGTCCCGCGCAGATCGGCCAGGACAATGCAACCGATCCCGCATTCAGCGGCCAGCCCGCGATCAACGCGCGCGGCGACGTCGCATTCGTCGCGGGCCTCTATCCCGAAGGCGACAACCAGACCGAATGGGGCAGCGGCGTGTTCGTGCGCTACGCGGTGCCGGTCGTCGACGATCGCGTGTTCGCGAACGGCTTCGAGGAAATCTGATGCGGGAGTTTTCAGGCGTCGGGAATGCGCGGATAATCCGCGGCCCTTCCCGTCCGACGCCATGCGAACTCTCGTCCCCGGCCAACGCTGGATCTCGAACGCCGAGCCCGAGCTCGGGCTTGGTACGCTCGTCCGCATCGAGCATCGCAGCGTGCAGGTGCTGTTCGCGACCGCCGGCGTGCTGCGCCACTACGCCCTGCATTCGGCGCCGCTGACGCGCGCGGAATTCCGGCCGGGCCAGCGCGTCGCCGGCAACAAGCAGAGCTTCGTCGTCGAGCGTGTCAGCGAAACCGGCGGACTTCTCACCTATCACGCCGGAGACCGCGCGCTGCCGGAATCCGATCTCGACGACACGCAGCCGATCTCGCGCGCCGACGAGCGCCTGAAATCGGCGCGCGTCGATTCGCCCGAGCGCTTCGATTTCCGCGTGCAGGCGCTGCGCCGACGCGCCGAGGCGATGCGCTCGCCGGCTTTCGGGCTCGCGAGCGCGCGCATCGACCTGATTCCGCATCAGCTGCGCGTCGCCGGCATCGTCGCGCAGCGTCGTCCGCCGCGCGCGCTGCTCGCCGACGAAGTCGGGCTCGGCAAGACGATCGAAGCCGGCATGATCCTCGCGCGCCAGATCGCGACCGGCCGCGCCGCGCGCGTGCTCGTGCTCGTGCCGCCGAGCCTTGCGAGCCAGTGGTTCGTCGAATTGAAGCGCCGGTTCAATCTTTCGTTCGCGCTGTTCGACGAGGAGCGCTGCGAGGCGATCGAAGTCGCGGACGCTTCGCGCAATCCGTTCGAGGACGAGCAACTTGTCATCGCTGCGATCGACTGGCTCTCCGGCGATGCGAAGCGGGCGCAGCAAGCCGGCTCGGCCGCATGGGACATCGTCGTCGTCGACGAAGCGCATCATCTCGAATGGGCGCCTGAACACCCGAGCCCGGCATACGCGTTCGTCGAACGTCTCGCGGCGAGCGCACCGGGACTCATCCTGCTGACCGCGACGCCGCAGCAGCTCGGCCGCACCGGACATTTCGCGCGGCTTCGGCTGCTCGATCCCGCGCGCTATTCCGATCTCGACGCATACATCGCCGAGAGCGATCGCTACGTGCAGCTTTCCTCGCTCGCGTCTGCGCTGATCGACGGCGCCGCGCTCGAGCCCGGTGCTCGCGACGAGCTTGCACGCATCTTCGCCGACGATCCGGATCTGCTCGCATTGCTCGATCGCTACGCGAGCGAAGGCGCCTCCGCGGCACCGGCATTGATCGACGCGCTGATCGACCGCCACGGCACCGGCCGCGTGATGTTCCGCAACCGCCGCGCGCAGATCGGCGGATTCCCGCGCCGCATCGCCGATATCGATGTGCTCCACGGCGTGGATCTCGACGATGCGGCTCGACAGAAACTGCTCGCCGAATTCCACGCCGACGTGCAGGCGCATCCGCCGGCCGGGGAATACGACTATGCGAGCGATCCGCGACTGTCCCGGCTCGTCGCGCTGATCGAGAGACTCGCCGGCGAGAAGTTCCTGCTGATCTGCCGTACGCAATCGAAGGTGATCGCGCTCGAGGAAGCGCTGCGCACGAAAACCGGCGTGAAGGTCGCGCGCTTCCACGAAGGCATGACGATCCTCCAGCGTGATCGCAGCGCCGCGTGGTTTGCCGAACCCGATGGCGCGCGCGTGTTGCTCTGCTCGGAGATCGGCTCCGAAGGCCGCAACTTCCAGTTCGCTCATCATCTGATCCTCTGGGATCTGCCGCTCGATCCGGACCTGCTCGAGCAGCGCATCGGACGTCTCGATCGCATCGGACAGAAGCATGACATCACGCTGCACGCCGTCGCGATCAGCGGCAGCGCGCAGCACGCGCTGCTGCGCTGGTACGACGAAGGGCTCGACGCGCTGCGGACGAGCCCGTCCGACGGCCGCGAGATCCTGCGCCGCTATGGCGCGCGCGTCGTCGCCGAAGCCGAGCGCCATGCTCAGGGCGGAGACGATCCCGACGCCGAGATCGATTCGCTGATCGCCGAGACGCGCGCGGCGCACCGCGAGCTTTCCGAGCTCGTTCAGGCCGGGCGCGATCGGCTGCTCGAGCTCACGACCGAGCGCTACGCGCGCGACGACGCGCTCGCTGATGCGCTCGGCGCGGCCGACGGCGACGGACTCGACGATTTCGTGCTCGCGCTGTTTGAGCAGTTCGGCATCGACGCCGACGAGATCGCGCCGCGCACGTTCGTGCTCGATCCCGAATACCTCAGCACCGAAGGATTTCCGGGATTGAAGGACGGTCCGCAATCCGCGACGTTCGATCGCGCGACCGCGCTCGCACGCGAAGAGCTGCCGCTGCTCCGGATCGATCATCCGCTCGTCGCCGGAGCGCTCGACCTCCTACTCGAAAGCGAGCAAGGCAACGCATCGCTGCTCGTCGACGCGACGCTGCCGCCGCGAACCGCGCTGCTCGAATGCGTGTTCGTGCTCGAATGCATCGCCGATGCGAAGCTCGACATCGCGCGCTTCCTGCCGCCGCTGCCGCTGCGCGTCGTCGTCGACAACCGCCTGAACCTTCGCAACGATTTCGAGGCGTCGGCCGAAAGCCTCGGGCGCGCGAAGGAGCAGCCGGTCGACGCGGCGCGCTATCGCCCACTGCTCGCGAAGCTCGTCGCGCCGATGCTGGCGGCCGCGGAAACCGAGGCACGTCGTATGACTGCAATCGAAGTCGGGGCTGCGCTCGGTGCGGCAGATCGTGGTCTCGGAGCCGAAATCGAGCGTCTTTCAGCTCTCGCGCGCATCAACCCGTCGGTGCGCAACGACGAGATCGCCGCGCTCGAAGCCGAGCTCGACGCTCTGCGCCACGCGATTCCAACGGCCGTGCCGCGGCTCGATTCGGTGCGGTTCGTCTGCACGCCCGACGTGACCGTTCGCTAGCGAATGCATAGGGTGGGCTTCAGCCCACACTGAGATCCGGTATATCGGCGATGGTGGGCTGAAGCCCACCCTATGGCTCTCATCTGCACACCCGATATCGCGATGCGCTGACGAGGCGATCGCGTTTAAGGTATAGAATGGCTCCATGGGCAAGATCGAACACATCGAGCAGCAAATCTCCTCGCTCTCTCCCGAGGAGCTCGCGGTATTCCGCCGCTGGTATGCGACATTCGACGCCGATGCCTGGGATCGCCAGATCGCCGCGGATGCCGAAGCCGGGAGACTCGATTCGCTGATCGCCGAGGCGCGTGCGGACTATGACGCCGGGAAGGCTCGCGAGCTTTGAGGCACTTCGCGTCGGCGAAGTTCTGGAATCTATATAACGCGTTGCCGGAACACGCGCGCACCTTTGGCCGACAAGAACTATCGGCTATTGCGCACCGATCCGCGGCATCCATCGTTGCGCTTCAAGCGCGTCGGCAAGCTCTGGGCTGTTCGTGTCGGCGATCACTATCGAGCGCTCGGAACCGATGTCGTCGAAGGCGTGCAATGGTTCTGGATCGGGACGCACGCCGATTACGACCGCCTGCTCGGCAGCTGAAAATCACGCCGCCTTCGGCTTCTTCGTCATCACCGCCAGCATCGCCGCGATCTTGTCGCGCATCTGCCGCCGGTCGACGATCATGTCGATCGCGCCATGCTCGAGCAGGAATTCCGAGCGCTGGAAGCCTTCTGGCAGCGTCTCGCGCACGGTCTGCTCGATGACGCGCGGACCGGCGAAGCCGATCAGCGCCTTCGGCTCACCGATGTTGATGTCGCCGAGCATGCCGAGGCTCGCGGAGACGCCGCCGGTCGTCGGATGCGTCAGCACCGAGACATACGGCACGCCGGTGTCGCGAAGGCGAGCGAGCGCGGCCGACGTCTTCGCCATCTGCATCAGCGAGAACAGGCCTTCCTGCATGCGCGCGCCGCCAGTCGCCGAGAAGCAGACGAGCGGCGCGCGATCGGCGAGCGCGTGCTCGGCCGCGCGCGTGAATTTCTCGCCGACGACCGAGCCCATCGAGCCGCCCATGTAGGCGAAATCGAACGCGACTGCGACGAGCGGATTCGCCTTCAAGGTGCCGCGCATCGCAACGAGCGCGTCTTTCTCCCCGGTCGCCTTCTGCGCGGCCGCGATGCGATCACGATATTTCTTCGAATCGCGGAACTTTAAGGGATCGGTCGGCTCGAGCGTCGCATCGAGCTCAATCGCGCTACCTTCATCGAGAAATGCCGCGAGCCTCGCGCGCGCGCGCATCGCGTGGTGGTGCGCGCACTTCGGGCAGACCATCAGATTGCGCTCGAGCTCGGGCCGATACAGCACGGCGCCGCAGCCCTCGCATTTCTCCCAGAGGCCTTCGGGCACCTTGCCTTTCGTCGTCGCCGCCGATTTTTCGCGCGGCGACATCAGTTTCTGCAGCCAGTTCATATCGAAGACTTCTCCCGATTCGATCGGCAGCGCGGGCTCGGCGCCATCCGGTAAAGATGCATCGTCCGGCGGCGGACTATGCGACATGGCGCGCGTCGAGCGCGGCGCGGATCGGCGCGAGGAATTCGCGCGCCTTCCGACTCGCGTCTTCGGCGTCCGTCGCATTCGCGAGCCGATCGACGAGTGCGCTGCCGATCACGACGGCGTCGGCGAACTCGCCGATCGCCGCAGCCGACGCGGCATCGCGTACACCGAATCCGACTGCGACCGGCGTTTTCGCCGACTGCCGGATCTCCGCCACGCGGGCGCGCACGTCGTCCATGCTGAGCCGGTTCGCGCCGGTGATGCCGGCGAACGACACGTAGTATAGGAAACCTTCGGCCGCGGCGCAGATCGCGTCGAGACGCGCTCGCGCCGTCGTCGGCGCCGCGAGCAGGATGCGCGCGAGACCCGCGTCGCGGATCGCGGCGGTCGTGTCGGCTTCCTCGATCGGACAATCGACGAGCAGCACGCCGTCGACGCCGGCGTCGCGCGCTTCGGTCGCGAAGCGTTGCATGCCGTGGATCTCGATCGGGTTGAGATAGCCCATGAGCACGACCGGCGTGTCGGCGTCGCGCGCGCGAAATTCCCTGACC
>DASZWL010000102.1:0-6040 GCA_035546695.1 Rhodanobacteraceae bacterium
GCGCAAGATGAACATGATGGAGCAGGTGCTCGATGTTCCTTCGCAGGACGTCATCACGAAGGACAACGCGGTCGTGCGCGTCGACGGCGTCGTGTTCTACCAGGTGCTCGACGCGGCGAAGGCCGCGTACGAAGTCGCGAACCTCGAGCTTGCGATCATCAACCTCATCATGACGAACATCCGCACAGTGCTGGGATCGCTCGATCTCGACGAATCGCTTTCCAAGCGCGACGAGATCAACGCGAAGCTCCTCAAGGTCGTCGACGAGGCGACGCATCCGTGGGGCCTCAAGGTCACGCGCATCGAGCTCAAGGATATCCAGCCGCCGCGCGATCTCGTCGACTCGATGGCGCGCCAGATGAAGGCCGAGCGCGAGAAGCGCGCGAACATCCTCGAGGCGGAAGGCTTCCGCCAGGCGGCGATCCTCAAGGCCGAAGGCGAGAAGCAGTCGGTGATTCTTGCCGCCGAAGGCCAGAAGGAAGCCGCATTCCGCGAAGCTGAGGCGCGCGAGCGTCTCGCCACTGCCGAAGCGAAAGCGACCGAAGTCGTTTCGGCCGCGATCGCGAACGGCGACGTCAACGCGCTCAACTACTTCGTCGCGAACAAGTACGTCGAGGCCCTGAAGGCGATGGCCGATTCGCCGAATCAGAAGATGCTGCTGCTGCCGGTCGAGGCGACCGGCGTGATCGGATCGCTCGCTGGGATCGCCGAGCTCGCGAAGAATGCGCTGGAGAAGCAGGCGGAGAAGACGCCGCGCGTGAATCCGCCTACTGTTCGGCCGCCGCAATGACATGATTCGTCGTCCCCGCGAAAGCGGGGAGCCAGCGCCTTTCTCTTGCAGCGTTGGAGCAAGTCACTGGGTCTCCGCTTTCGCGGGGACGACGGAATCGGAGGGAGACATTCATGGAAAACCTTCTGAACAACTACGGCTGGTGGCTGCTCGCGCTCGTGCTGATCGCGACCGAGATCGTCATGCCGGGCTACTTCATGCTCTGGATCGGCATCGCGGCCGGCATCATGGGCATCGTCACGTTCGTCGCGCCCTCGCTTTCGCCGCTCGTGCAGACGATCGTGTTCGCGCTCCTCGCGGTCGCCTCGTGCGCGATCTACTGGCGGTTCCTGCGGCCGCTCGCCGAGCATCGCGACGATCAGCCGCTGCTCAACCGCCGCGGCCAGCGCATGGTCGGGCGGCGCGTCGTCGTCGTCGAGCCGATCGTCAACGGCCGCGGCAAGGTCAAGGTCGGCGACGGCTCGTGGCTCGCCGAGGGTCCGGACGTCGCGGCCGGCACCGAGGTCGAGGTTGTCGCGGTGGACGGCACGACGCTGAAGGTGCGCGCCGTCGCTGCGTGATGGCTTCGTGCATTCGTCTCTTAGGGATCATAGGGTGGGCTTCAGCCCACCGTCCTTCTTTCGATCGCCAATGATGTCGGTGGGCTGAAGCCCACCCTATGAGGTTTGAGTGGACCGCGCTCTCGGAAGGAGACAACGCCGCACCGCCCCGCGATAATGCGCGATTCCACGATCGCCGCGATCTCGCCATGACGAAGAAGACCATCCTCAACGAAACGCATCGCACCCTCGGCGCCCGGATGGTCGACTTCGGCGGCTGGGACATGCCGCTCAACTACGGCTCGCAGATCGAGGAGCATCACGCGGTGCGCCGCGATGCCGGCATGTTCGACGTCTCGCACATGACCGTCGTCGATCTCCATGGCGCGCGCACGCGCGAGTTCCTGCGTCATCTGCTCGCGAACGGCGTCGACAAGCTGAAGGTGTCGGGCAAGGCACTTTATTCGTGCATGCTCGACGAATCGGGCGGCGTCATCGACGATCTCATCGTCTATTTCCTTTCCGAGGATTTCTTCCGCGTCGTCGTCAATGCGGCGACGCGCGACAAGGATCTCGCCTGGATCGAGAAACAGGCTTTGCCGTTCGGCGTGCGCGTCACCGAGCGCGCCGATCTTTCTATGATCGCGGTGCAAGGTCCGAACGCGCGCGCGAAAGTGCTCGCGCTGCTCTCGCCCGAGACGCGCGCGAAGGCCGAGAAGATCGGCAAATTCGTCGCGGTCGAGGGCGACGGCCTCTTCATCGCGCGCACCGGCTACACCGGCGAGGACGGCTTCGAGATCATCGTGCCGGAAGGCGAAGCGGTCGCCTTGTGGAACCGCCTGATCGACGCCGGCGTCGCGCCGGCCGGACTCGGTGCGCGCGACACGCTGCGCCTCGAAGCCGGCATGAACCTCTACGGCCAGGACATGGACGAAACCGTGACGCCGTGGGAATCGGGTCTCGCCTGGACCGTCTCGCTCGACGAAGGCCGCGACTTCATCGGCCGCAAGGCGCTCGAGAAACAGAAGGCCGAAGGCGTGAAGCGCGTCCTCGTCGGCCTCGTTCTCGACGACAAGGGCGTGCTCCGCCACGGCCAGCGCGTCGCGACGCCGGCCGGCGACGGCGAGATCCTTTCCGGCGGCTTCTCGCCGACGATCGGGAAGTCCATCGCGTTCGCACGCGTGCCGGCAGGAGCCGAAAGCGGCCTCGAAGCGGACATCCGCGGCCGCCTCGTGCCGGTGCGCATCGTGAAATATCCTTTCGTCCGCGACGGCAACGCCTGCGCGGGAATCTGAAAGTCCCGCGTTCACCGCGGCAGGCTCCATTGCTAGAATTGGCCGGGCAAACCGGTCGCATCAGAACCGTCACCGCGCCCCGCATCAGGATCCGAGCCATGCAGGAAATCCCAGGCGATCTCAAGTTCATGAAATCCCACGAGTGGGCCCGCGTCGAAGACAAGGGCACCGTGACGATCGGCATTTCGGATCACGCGCAGGGCCAGCTCGGCGATCTCGTCTATGTCGAGCTTCCGAGCGTCGGCGATCACGTGCAGGCCGGCAACGCCTGCGCCGTCGTCGAATCGGTCAAGGCCGCGTCGGACGTCTACTCGCCGGTCTCCGGCGAGATCGTCGCGGTCAACGAGGCGTTGCCGGACAAGCCCGAGACGATCAACGAAGACGCGTTCGGCGAAGGCTGGATCTTCGTCGTCAAGCCGGACAACCTCGCCGAGGACATGGAAGGGCTGCTCGATCCGGATGCGTATGCGGAGTTGATCGAGAACGAAGAGCACTGAGGTCGGGAATAGGAAATCGGGAATAGAGAATCGGCGCGAGTCGATTCCGGCGCCCGCTCCTGTCCAAATCCTCCGAAAGCCGCGCGTTTCGACCATTCCCCATTCCCTATTCTCCAGTCCCGTCCATGCCCTTCATCCCCCACTCCGAATCCGACGTCTCCGCCATGCTGAAGGCGATCGGCGTCGCCCGCATCGAGGATCTCTTCGACGAGATTCCGCAGGCGCTCAAGATCGACGCGCTCGCGAACGTTCCGCCGGGCCTTTCGGAGATGGACGTCACGCGGCTCATGAAGGAGCGCGCGGCGATGGACGGCACGCCGCTCAATTTCGCCGGCGCCGGCGCCTACGAGCATCACATCCCGGCCGCGGTCTGGACGATCGTCTCGCGCGGCGAGTTCTATTCCGCATACACGCCGTATCAGGCCGAAGCGAGCCAGGGCACGCTGCAGCTCATCTACGAATATCAGACGATGATGACGCGGCTGACCGGCATGGACGTCAGCAACGCCTCGCTTTACGACGGCGCGACCTCGCTCGCCGAGGCCGTGCTGATGGCCGAGCGCTGCGTGAAGAAGGGACCGCGCCGCGTGCTCGTTCCGCGCAGCGTGCATCCGGCCTATCGCAAGACGCTGAAGACGATCGTCTCGCTGCAGGACATCGAAGTCGTCGAGTTCGATTTTTGCCACGACGGCGCCGACGCCGGCGGCATAGATGCGAAGTGGCTAGAGAGGCAGGATTTCGGCGAGTTCACGGCGCTCGTGATCCCGCAGCCGAACTTCTTCGGCGTGCTCGAGCACGTTGACGCGCTGACCGACTGGGCGCACGCGAAAGGCGCGCTCGCGATCGGCGTCGTGAATCCCGTTTCGCTCGCGGTTCTGAAGCCGCCCGGCCAGTGGGGAACTGCGGGCTCGGAACAGCAGGGCGCCGACATCGTCTGCGGCGACGGTCAGCCGTTCGGCGTGCCGCTGTCCTCGGGCGGACCGTACTTCGGCATCCTCTGCTGCAAGCAGGAATACATGCGCCAGATGCCGGGGCGCATTGTCGGACGCACGACCGATCTCGACGGCAAGGAAGGCTTCGCGCTGACGCTGCAGGCGCGCGAGCAGCACATCCGCCGCGCCAAGGCGACGTCGAACATCTGCACGAATCAGGGCCTGCTCGTCACCGCTGCGACGATCACCATGGCGCTGCTCGGACCGGAAGGCCTGCGCCGCGTCGCTGCGAACTCGATGGCGGCGACGCGCGCGCTGCGCGATCGGCTCGTCTCGATTCCGGGCGTGCGCGTGCTGTTCCCGCGCGCGTGTTTCCACGAAGTCGCGCTCGCACTGCCGAAGCCGGCGAGCGAGATCGTCGAGCGACTTGCGCACGAGAACATCGTCGCCGGTGTCGCGCTCGGCGACGAATATCCCGAGCTCGGCGACGCGCTTCTCGTCTGCGCGACCGAGACGAAGTCGAGCGCCGACATCGAGCGTTTCGCCGTCGCGATGACCCGCGCGCTCGCCTGAAACGACTTTTTCGGGTTCCCTCCGACCCGCTCCATTCAGTAGCCGTTCCGGCGCTCGGCGACGCTCAGAAAGCACCTCGCGCGCGCGATTGCGCATGCGCGCGCATCGCGCATCGCGTGTTCGCGTCATCGCAACATACCAATGAAGGCAAAAGCCGTGAAACCCAATGCTGGCGCGGGTTCCATGGCTTTCGCCGTTTTTCGTTTGGACGTCTTGTTCAAAGGAAGTCTGGACGTCTATACGTCCGATATTACGATCCGATGCGTCTCGCTGCAGCGAGTTTAAGCATCGCTGCATGCGTCCGGGCCGTCGAGGGAACTGCCTGTTTTGCATCAGAAAATTGTTGACACGCGGTTTCGACAGTAATAGCTTCCGCGTCGGCGTGACAATCGAATTAAGGAAACATGACCGCAACGCGCTTCGTCGCCCCCTATGTCGAACACGGCACCAAGGCCGGGTCGGTGAAGAAGATCACGGTGTCGGTTCCCTTTCATATCCTCAAGCTTTTGTCCGACGAACGGACCCGACGCCAGGTTGCGAACCTGCGTCACGCCACCAACAGCGATCTGCTGTGCGAAGCATTCCTTCACGCTTTTACTGGGCAACCACTGCCAACTGACGAGGAGCTAAGACGCGATATGGCTATGAAGAAAGCTGCAAAGAAAGGTGCGAAGAAGACGGCCAAGCGGAAGACGGCGCGGGCCAAGACCTCCACGGCGCGCAAGACCGGCGCTGCGAAGAAGAAGACGGCACGCAGGAAGACGGCCAAGAAAGCCAAGTAATCCGGCTTTCGTCTTCGGGCGGGCCGCGTAGTTTGCGGCCCCGCCTCTGGCAAGAGGACCGGAGGAGTCAGCCGGTCTGAAAGACTCAAGGCAACAGCGATTCACGCAACAACGTTTCACGTTGTAACGAAAGCAAAGCAACAGCAACACCGATAGTGCGGTTCGAATTACTCTCCCTGTGTCTGCCCAGCGCAGGGAGAGAATTTCCTCCCTCCGGTTCTTCTCTCTCCCTTCGATTCGGCTTCGTCGTTCCTTCGGACGCGCGAATCTGTTTTTGTTCTTCCGTTTTTCGGAGCGCGCTTCCCTATCTCCGATTGCGGGAGAGTGTCGGTGGCTTTCCCCCTCTCCCGCTTGCCGAGAGCATCGGCGGCTTTCCCCTCTCCCGCTTGCGGGAGAGGGCAGGGTGAGGGCGCTCTTGGTTCGACGTTTCGTGTTGTGGTGTGTTTTGTCTTTCGATCTTCTACGTCGACGCGAAAACCGACTCACGTCCGTGTGGGTCTTGCCGGCCATCCTGGCCGGCGCGTGACTTTCTCTTGCTCGTGCAAGAGAAAGTCACCAAAGAGAACACGCCCTCGGTGCCCCGCCGGCGCTGCGCGCCGGTTCGCTACGGGCGGACGGGTTCGATCGACAGG
>DASZWL010000103.1:0-39946 GCA_035546695.1 Rhodanobacteraceae bacterium
ATGCTGCGGATTCATGAAGCGCTGCGCAATCATGTCCCGCATGAACGTATGGAGCGGCGCGTAGTAGTCGTTCGTGTTCACGAGCACGATCGGATTGAAGTAGAGCCCGAGCCGCTTCAGCGTCAGCGCCTCGAAAAGCTCCTCGAGCGTGCCGCAGCCGCCCGGCAACGCGACGACGGCGTCCGAGCCGGTCAGCAACCGATGCTTGCGCTCGCGCATGTCCTCGACGACCTCGAGGCTCGCGAGCCCCGGATGCTGCCATTCGACCTCGGTCATGAAGCGCGGAATGATGCCGACGACATCGCCGCCCGCGGCGAGCGCGCCGTTCGCGAGCGATCCCATGAGGCCGACCGCGCCGCCGCCGTAAACGATCGTCGAGCCGGCCTCGGCAAGCAGGCGGCCGAGCGCCGTCGCCGCGTCGTGATAGACGCGGTCGCAATGCTCGCTCGAAGCGCAGTAGACGCAGATGCGCATGCGATGTGCTCGAAACCCAAGGCACGCGAAGCATGCCTTCGCGGCGAGCGGAAAAAAAGCGGCGAACCGGCGCTGGAACCGCCGGCCCGTCGTGAAACTCAGTGCCGCACTTCGGCGTCGCGCTCCGCCGTCTTCGGCACGACTTGCAACGACGGTACCGCGAGACTCCGTTCGCCGTCGCCAGTCGAGCCGGTGCGCAGGTTCGCCGGGATGTGCCCGACGTCGCCGACCGCGATCACCTTGAAGCGGCCGTCCGGCTCGACGCGGATGCGCGTGATGCTTGCGTTGCCGACCGACATTTCGAGCCACGCCGTCGTATCGACGCCGAGCGCGCGAGTGACGAGATAGCGGATGACGTTGCCGTGGCAGACGAAGAGATCCGTGCGCGGTCCGCCCTCGGCCGGCCGGAAATACGTCGCGAACACGCGGTCGAGCCGCGCCTTGCACGCGGCCGCGTCCTCCGGTTTTTCCTTGGCCATGATCTCGGCGCGCCGCGTCGGCGGCGTGCATTCGGCGATGTCGTCGACGACATCGAACGCGCGGCCCGGGAATTCCGCGCCGATTGCCGCGGCCGTGTCGCGTGCGCGCTGCATCGGACTCACGTAGAGCGCATCGAGTCGCTCGAGCTCTCCGTGCAGGCGCGCGCCCGCGAGCCGCGCCTGCGCTACGCCGATCGGCGAGAGCGGCGGGCCGATCTTCTCGTCGATGGCGGGATCGGGCGTGTAGTTGCCGTGGCGCACGAGGACGATCTCGCGCATCGCCGGTGCCGCTGCGGACGGCGGTTCGGCAGCCATGGCAGCGAACGAAACGAAGCCGAGCGCGACGAGGCGCAAAAGCGTCGCGGCGATCCGGATGCTGTGGTTCATGGCGACGGCCTCCGTGCGATTCGGTCGCCTGTTCTGGCATCGCGCCGGAGGCGCGTCAAGCCGCATCGCCGCGCGGCCCGCGGAAGCGGACGCAGTCCGCTTCGCGAGATCGCGCTGCTCTCCCGCAAGAGAAGGGGGAAGCCGCTCTCGGTTCGTGCGTCAGTCGACGACGAAGTCCTGCAGCTCGACCGGCAGGCTTCCGGTGAGCTCGAGCCGGTACGGCCCTTGCGCCGCAGCGGGATTCGCGTCGGCGTCGTAGAAGCTGTCGACGTAGAGGTAATACGTGATGCCGGGACGGAACCGATCGCTGAAGGAAAAAGTCTCAGCTTCGCCCGGCCCGTTGTCGTCTGCGCCGATGAGACAGTATTCGCCGCCCTTGAGGCTGTCGATCAGATAGATCGCGACATCGAACTGGTCGTTCTGCGGCGTCACGGTGAACGTGACATTCGCGCCTTCCTGCGCGACGAAGCGGTAGATTCGCTCGGGCCCATCGACGTTGCCGCGCGCCGCGCAGAAGTTCGGCACGAAGTTCACGGTGTCGACGCCGCCGGTCGTGTCGCCGGTCGTCGAGTACGGCACGCTCGCGATGTCGATGAACTCGGCGCCGGAAGGCAGAATCAGGCTCGCCGCTTCGCTCGCGCGATCGGCGCGCGCGTTCGCGGATTCGGCGGGGCTGGCGTAACCGGTCGATGCAGCGAATGCGAGCGGCAGCATCGCGAGGAATGCGCGGGCGCGATTCATGATGTTCTCCTTTCGATCGTGGGCAGTCGGATGCGGCGAAAAAAGCTCCGGCGTCAGAGGCCGTCGAAACCGTCGCGGAAGACGCGGTCGGGATCGGCGGCGCAGACCCTGCACACATCAGCGAGCGCAGGTGTCGGATCGAGCGACCAGCGGACGAGCGCGCCGGCATTGGCGGCTTCGGCATCGATGACGGTCAGCGTCCAGGTGCCTTGCATGTCTTCGCCGTCGAACGTCGACAGAGGATCGACCGGAGCTGCGACATCGACCGGCCACGGCGTACCGCCGGCGGGCTCGGCGCAGATCGATTCGGGATCGGGAGCGCCGTCCTCGAAGCGAACGTCGCCGACCGAGTTCTCGCATCCCGGAAACGGCGGATAGCCCGGGCGGTCTAGCAGCGTGATCGTCGTGCCGGCCGGGCTCGTCAGGCGAAGGATCAGGTCGGCGACGGTGTAGTGGTTGAGGCCGACGTCGATCGCGAGATGCTCGATCGCTCCGGATTGCGGCACGTCGATCGTCGACGTGATGCCGGTGTCGTCCTGGTTCGGAATCCTGAGCGGAAGCTGGCGCGGCGCGATGTCGGCGAGCGCGCGGCCGACCGGAACGCGCAGCGTCGTATCGAAATCGCCCTGATCGCTGTGCAGCAGCACCGGCAGCACGATCTCCTCGAGGCAGGCGACGTCGGTGCCGAGCCGGATGCGGAACCTCGCATCGGCTTCCTCGCCGTTGCCGATGGCGCCGATCGATGCGCTCGCGCTCTCGTATTCGACGCCGGTCGGTGCGGGCGGCATCAGGCTTGCGACGACACCGCTGAAGTCGCCGCCGCCGGCGAGCACGTCGACGCCGAGATCGACGATCTCGCCGGGCTCGGCGACGCCGTTAACGGAACCTGCGCATGCATCGCGGATCACGAGCCGATCGCGTGCGAGGCCGAGCTTCGGCGGAACCGCGCGCTCGACGGCGCGGATCTGCAGCGCGCGATAGTCCGAAAGATAAGCCCAGTACATCGACGTCCACGGCGTCAGCGTGTTGCGGTAGTAGCCGCCGCCGAACGCGCCGCCGGACCACGCGTCCGAATTGATCGAAAGGAAGTTGCCGGGATAGGCCATGTCGTCCCACTCGACGCCGATATAGACGGCGCCGTCCGGAACGACGATGTCCGACGCCGCGGTGTCGACACGGACGAACGAGCCCTCGGCGCCGAACACGTAGGGCGGAACGACGTCGATATGCGCCGGCACCGAGCCGAGCAACGTGCCGGGACCGCCCTCGTCGCCGTCGTCGTCGTAGAAGCGGACGTTGAAGTCGAAATCCGTGACGCCGGGCCCGGTCACGCTGAACGCGACGCAGACCGCGGAAATCGTGGCCGGATACAGGCTCGGCGTGAAACGCTCGACGAACTCCGAGCTGTCGATGACCTCGAAATAGCCGCCAAATCCGCTTTCGTAAGTGCCGTCGTCGTGAACGATCGCGCCGGGTTCGGAGCAGGCTTCGGCGCCGGTTGCAGCGAGCGGCAGCCGTCCGGCTTCGGGACCGGCGGCGCCGGCGGCAATCGGAGCGAGCAGCAGCCACAGGATCATGCGCCGCATCAGCGTTCCCCCACATGTTCGCGACGCCGTCACGATGCGCGATCGATGCGGCGCTGTCGACGGCATCGCGTGAAAAACCGGTAGCCTCGCGCTAGCGCGGCCGTAGCTTCCGCGCCGCGAGCGTCTCAGCCCGGAGGTTTCGCGAGCGCGGCCGGCACTTCGCGCTCGCCCGCGAGCGAGCGCGCACGATCGAGCGCTTCGCGCCAGGGCCCGGCGCGGCCCCATGCGTGCAGGATCGCGACCTGCAGCAGCGCGCAATCGAAATCGGAGCCAGCCCATGCCGCCGTGCGGCCGGCGAGCGCGGACGCTTCGTCGAGCCGGCCCTGGCCGATCAGCCATCGCGCATACGAGATCGCAACCTCGGCGACTTCGCTCGGCACGCCGTCGCGATCGGCGATCTCGAGCGCGCGCGCGTATTGCTCCGCGGCGCGCTCGGGGTTTTGTCGATGCGCGGCCCATTCGGCTTCGGCCAACGCGATCGCCGGTCTCGCGGCCGTCGCCGCGTCGCTGCCGACGAGTTGCGCGGGTCCCGGCGCGGGGCCATCGCCGTGCACGTCGCCGCTCGCGATCAGCGCGCGCTGATAGGTCAGCATGAGTCGTCCGCACGGCGGCTCGGTATCCGTGCAAGGGGATTCGGCGAGCGCCTTGCGCGCGAGATCGAACGCCGCGGCCGTCTGTCCTTGTCGCCATGCAAGCTCGGCGCGCTGGCTCATCAGCACCTGGCGGATCTGTGGGCGCATGTCCGGAAACGCGGCGTCGGTCGCATCGAGCAGCTCCGTCGCCTCGCGATAGCGGCCGATCGCGGTGAGGACGCGGCTGCGGTCGATGCCGATCAGATACCGTTGCATCGGATCGACCGCCCGCTCGCGCAGCGCCCAGCGTCGATCGCTGACCGCGAGCGCGTCGTCCCAGCGCAAGAGCAGCGCGAGCGCGTCGAACTTCGCGTTCAGTGTCGAAAGGACCGCACTGACGGCGCCGAACGATTCGAATCTCCGCGCCGCATCGTCGAGATATGGAAGCGCTGCGGCGGGACGGTGACGCGTCAGCTCGAACAGTCCGAGATTCGCGTCGACGCGCGTCGCGCCGAACGCATCGCCGGCGCGCTCCATCTGCAAGCGCGCCCTGCCGAGATCCGAAGCCGCCTCGTCGAAGCGTCCGAGCGCGACGCGCGCGATGCCGCGGCCCGCGAGCGCTTCGGCGTATTCGGGCGATTCCGGAAGCGGGCGCAGCACGTTCGCGGCCGTGTCGAAATCCTTGTCCGCGAGTGCGTATTCGCCCTGACGGATCCGCACGCCGGCGCGCGCGATGTAGATGCGGCCCTGCAAGGACGTGTCGGTCTTCGTCACGGAGTCGGCGGCGAGCTCGTCGAGCGCGGAGAGCGCCGCGTCGAAATCACCGGCGCGGAAATCGGTCTGCGCGTGCCAGTAGCGAAGCTCCGGCGTTTCGTTCTCCGCGCCGCCTTCGCGCAACAGCGCACGCGCCGTCGCGACTTCGTTGGCGAGAAGCGCGGCCCGGATCCGCGCGATGCGCGATTCTGCCTCGCTCGGCGCATCGCTTGGCACCGGAGCGCGCCCGAGCGCGGCCGCCAATGCGTCGGCGGCGAGCGAAGCGGCTTCGATCGGATTCGTGTCGCTCGCCGAGCCCGTGCGCCGGACCGAGTCGCCGGATGCCGCCCACAGCGAGATCGTCCATCCGGAGTCGCCATGCTTGCCGGCGCCGCCGACGATCGTGCTGCTCGCGTAACGCGTGCGAGCGTTTTCGGCGAGCGCATCGGGATTCGACGATCCCTGCAGCGTCGCCAGCACGCTTTCGCTCGGCGGCACGACGAGGCCGGTCCGGCGCAGGCGACTCGCGACGACGTCCATCGCGCCGAGACGGATCCAGGCGTCTTCGGCGGGCCCGTCGACGGCGAGCGGCAACACGACGAGATGCGACGTCGCGGGCGACGATGATCGCGACGCATCGGAATCCACGGGCTTCGGGCTGCGCCAGAGCATCGCGATCGCAATGCCGCCGAGAAGTACGAGAACGCCTGCGGCCGCCGGGATCTTCCAGCGCGTTCCGACGCGGCCGGCCGCGGCGCTGGCTGAAGCCATCGACGTCGCCGGTCGCGCGGACTCATCGGCCGGCATCTTCTCGCCGTGATCATCGGCGACGGGTTCGACCTCGGTTGGAATCGCCCATCGATAGCCGAATCCCTGCACGGTCGCGACCGTCCGCTGCGACTGGCCGTCGTCGCCGAGCGTGCGGCGCACTCGGCGCATCAGCTGGCTGAGCTGCGTGTCGGCGACGTCGACGCGTCCCCACACCGCCGCGACCAGCTCGTCGCGGCCGATCGCGCGATCACGGTTCTCGATCAGATAGAGGATGCAGTCGAATACGCTGCGCGGCGCGTGCACCGGCTGCTGTCCCCGCCAGATCTGGCGGGTCGCCGAAAACAGCCGATGGTCGCCGAAGCGATATTCGAGATGGTTCATCCGCCGCCGTTCCCCCGCATGACGTCGATTCCGCGCGTCCGGCGCCTCCGTCGCCGATTCTTCCGGAATGCCATCGCCATGCTACCGGAATGACAAGCATCGCCGGACGTGCGAGGCGAGCCTCGATCCATTTCCGACGAAGGAGCGCGCGATGCATTCGCTGGGCCGGATCACGCAATGTGCGGCGGCGGGACTGATTTTCGCAAGCGGCGTCGCGCATGCCGATTTCTCGCCGGTCGGCGACATGGAATACGCCCGCGTCGGCGCGCGGTCGGTGCGGCTCGCCGACGATTCCGTGCTCGTCATCGGCGGCGCCGACAACGCATCGCCGCTCGCGAGCGCGGAGCGCTTCGATCCGTCGGGCGGCACGTTCTCGAAGACGATTCCGATGCACGATCCGCGCGACACGGCGATCGCCGTGCGCCTGGCGGACGGCCGCGTGCTCGTCGCCGGCGGCTTCACGATGGCGGGACTTTCGCGAACGGCGGAAATCTTCGATCCGTCGGCAGCGGCGTTCGAGGCGACCGGCAGCATGGAATTCGGGCGCGTCTCCGCCGTCGCCGCCGCATTGACGGACGGCCGCGTGCTGATCGCGGGCGGATCGAACGTCGCGCCGGCATCGGCCGAGCTGTTCGATCCCGCGACGGGGACGTTCGCGCCGACGGGGTCGATGAGCACGGGCCGCGACGCCGCGGTCGGCGCTCCGCTGCCGGACGGTCGCATCCTCGTAGCAGGCGGCGCCGGCGAAGACGGCGCGCTCGCCTCGGCGGAAATCTTCGATCCGCTCTCGGAATCGTTCGTGCCGACGGGGTCGATGTCCGTTCCGCGCGTCAACGCGCGGGCGGTCGCGCTCGAAGACGGCCGCATCCTCGTCGTCGGCGGATATGCGAACTCGCACTATCACGCGACGGCCGAGGTCTTCGACGCGGAAGCCGGCGCGTTCTCGCCGGCCGGAAGCATGGCGGCGGGACGCATGTCGCCGGTCGCCGCACGGCTGGCCGACGGAGGCGTGCTTGTCGCCGGCGGCAGCGATGCGGTCGGCGCGAGAGCCGACGCCGAAATTTTCGATCCCGTCGACGGAGCGTTCGGATTCGCCGGAACGATGGCGGCGGCGCGCGAGGCAGCGACCGCGACATTGCTCAGCGACGGACGCGTGCTCGTCGCCGGAGGCGCGGACTTCTTCGACGAAGGCGCGTGGCGGAGCGCCGAGGTCTATGGCGCCGGGATCCCGGATCCGATCTTCGTAGACGGTTTCGAGCGCTTGGCCGATTGAGGCGCACGGAGATCGCGCGAAAAAACGAACGGGGCTTCGCCGACCCGATCGTCGCGCGACGCCGTTACTCGACGGTCACCGACTTCGCGAGATTGCGCGGCTGGTCGACGTCGGTTCCGCGCAGCACGGCGACGTGGTAAGCGAGCATCTGCAGCGGCACCGTGAACACGGCCGGCGCGATGAGATTGCCGCCCGACGCGACCTTGACGATGGCGCCGCGCTCGCCGTTCTGGCTCATCGGCACGTCGGTGTCGGCGAACACGAAGAGCTCGCCGCCGCGCGCCCGCACTTCTTCGAGATTCGACTTCAGCTTCTCGAGCAGCTGGTTGTTCGGCGCGACCGCGATCACCGGCATGTCGCTGTCGACGAGCGCGAGCGGACCGTGCTTGAGCTCGCCGGCGGGATACGCCTCGGCATGGATGTAAGAGATTTCCTTGAGCTTCAAGGCGCCTTCGAGCGCGACCGGAAAATGCACGCCGCGCCCGAGGAACAGCGCATGATGCTTCGGCACGAAGCGTTCGGCGAGCTTCGCGATGACGGGTTCGAGAGCGAGCACTTCGCCGACCGCACGCGGCAGCGTCGAGAGCTCGGTCACGAGGCGCGCGTACTTCGCCGGCGAGATGCCGTTGAGGCGCGCGAGCTCGAGCGCGAACAGCGCGAGCGCGGCGAGCTGCGTCGTGAAGGCCTTCGTCGAAGCGACGCCGATCTCGGGGCCGGCGCGCGTCATCAGCACGAGATCGGATTCGCGCACGAGGCTCGATTCCGGCACGTTGCAGATCGCGAGCGAGCCGAGATATCCGCGGTTGCGCCCGTCGCGGAGCGCGGCGAGCGTATCGGCCGTCTCGCCCGATTGCGAGACCGCGAGAAACAATGTGCCGTCCTCGACGACGGCGCGACGATAACGGTATTCGCTCGCGACTTCGACGCTGCACGGGATGCCGGCGATGCCTTCGAGCCAGTACCGCGCGACGAGCCCCGCGTGATAGCTCGTGCCGCAGGCGATGACATGCACGTTGCGCACGCGGGAAAGCAGCGCGTCGGAATCGACGCCGAAGATGTTCGGCAGGATCCGCTCGCCGGCAATGCGGCCTTCGAGCGTGTCGGCGATCGCGCGCGGCTGCTCGAAGATCTCCTTCAGCATGTAATGGCGGTACTCGCCGCGCTCGACCGCGTCGGCCGTGAGCTCGCTCTTCTTCACGGGACGATCGACGGGCTTGCCCTCGGCCGTGTAGACGCGAAGGCCCTCGCGCGTGATCTCGGCGACGTCGCCTTCCTCGAGGTAGGTGAAGTGGCTCGTCTCCTTGATCAGCGCCTGCACGTCCGAGCCGAGGAAGTTCTCGCCCTCGCCGATGCCGGCGACGAGCGGCGAACCGCGCCGCGCGCCGACGACGTGACCGGGTTCGTCGCGGCTCATCACGGCGATTGCATAGGCGCCATGCAGGCGTCGCGTCGCCGCGATGACCGCGTGCAGGAGATCGGCGCCCTCGTTCATTGCGTCGCGCACGAGATGCGCGATGACTTCGGTATCGGTTTCAGAATCGAAGCGGAAGCCCTTTGCCTCGAGCTCCTTGCGCAGCTCGGCATGGTTCTCGATGATGCCGTTGTGCACGACCGCGACGCGATCGTCGGAGACGTGCGGATGCGCATTGACCGTGTTCGGCACGCCATGCGTCGCCCAGCGCGTGTGCGCGATGCCGGTGAAGCCCGTGACCGGCGCGCTTTCGTAGAGGCTTTCGAGCTCGCGCACTTTGCCCGCGGCGCGTACGCGCGAGAGGCGGTCATCGTCTTCGAGAACGGCGATGCCGGCGGAGTCGTAACCGCGGTATTCGAGGGCCTTGAGGCCCGCGATCAGGGTCGGGACGACATTCCGCCGTCCGGCAGCGGCAACGATTCCGCACATGGTTCGGCGATCTCCGGAACTTATCGGTGCGCGACGAGCCGACGCGCGGGCAACCCGGAAATGATACCCGGTCTGAGCCTCTTGCGATCGTGAAAAACCGGTTGCAGTCCGGGATTCACGCGTCCATGTCGAATCCGTGCCTGGAGAGGAAACGCCGCAACGCACGCCAGACGACCAGAGGGATCGCGTGGCCGCCTTCGAACCCGATCCATTCGACGTCGGCGCCGCCGAGCCGTGCGGCCTCGCGCAACGCCACGCCCGCTTCGATTGGAAGCTCGCGATCCTGATCGCCGTGCGCGATCAGCACCGGCAGGCGCGCCAGGCGATGCAAGCGGGGACGCCAGTCGTCGAACGCGATGCGCGAGGACGAAAGCAGCGCGAGCGCGTCGGCGCGCCCGCCGTGCAGCACGTAGTCCGCTGCGAGCATGCCGCCCTGCGAGAATCCGATCAGCGCGAGCGGGGCCGACGGCGCAAGCTCGTCCGAGAGCGCGCGCAGCCGCTCGCGCGCCTCGGTACGGCCGGGCGGATCGAGCGCGTGCAGATCGATCGGACCGCAGCGGCGAGCACGCTCCTCCGCGTCCGACGGCCACCAGCAGAATCCGCGCTCGGCCGCGAACTCGGCGTTCGGGAACACGAACGTCGTCGCGAGATCGAGCGAATGCGCAAACGGCGCGAGGTCGGTCGCCTGCATCGACCGGCCGTGCAGCACGACGACGACCGAATGCGCCGGCGTCGCTCCGACGACGATGCAATCGAGACCGGCGATGCGCGCTCGATGCTCCGCACGCTTCACGTCGCGCCGACCGGTGCGAGGCGCGTCTTGAGCGCGAGGAAATGCCGCTCGTAGAGATGATAGGAGAGGAATCCGGTCAGGAATGTCGCGAGGATTCCCCCCGCCTCGTAGAGAATCGCTTCGGCAAGCGTCGGATTGCCGTTCCACAAGTAAGCCAGCAGCGGCACGCCGACGAAGAGATGCAGCGGTGCATGGAACACGTACATGCCATAACTGTAGAGGCCGCAGCGTCGCAGCGGCGCGAACGACAGTAGGCGCGCGTACCAGCTTCGCGGACGAAGCGCCGCGAGCAGCATGAGCGCGAAGCCGAGGGCGATGGCCGTGTAGCCGCAGAGCTGCATGACCTCGCCGGTGCGCGCGATGCGCCCGGCGATCAAACCCGCGCCGAGCACGAACACTCCGGCTGCGAGGAGCCACTCGGGTCTCGTCGCGCGAAGGCGCGCGGCGAGGCTCGGCGCGCGGATCGCGACGGCGGCCAGCGCTCCGAGCGCCAGCGCGTCCGCGCGAGCCGGCGTGAACATGTAGGCCGCTTCGAGTCCCGGTGCGCCCGGCAGGACATGCCGCAGGAGCCAGCGCGTGGCGATCGCCGTCGCGACCACCGCGAAACTCGCGATCATCGTGCCGCGCAGCCCGCTCCGGCGCACGAGGAACGGCCAGACGAGGTAGAACTGCTCCTCCACGCAGAGCGACCAGAAGTGCGAGAACGCAGGTTCGCCCTTGCCGAACGGCATCGCGAAGTTCGCGAGGTATGTCCACAGCCAGAGCTGATGGCGTCCATATGCGTCGGGCATCGGCAGCAACAGCGGAGCGAGGACGAACCCCAGGAAAAGGACGCCGTAGTAGAGCGGAAAGATCCGCAGCACGCGGCGCGCGAAGAAGCTGCGGTAGAAGACCGGCGAGTCGCGCGTGTCGAGCAGGATGCCGGTGATCAGGAATCCGGAAAGGACGAAAAAGAGCTGCACTCCGATCCAGCCGATGCCGAGCAGGAGATCGGCAATGCTGCCGGAAGGGCTCGGATCGAACTGATGCAGCAGCACGAGCAGGATCGCGATGCCACGCAGCCCGTCGAGCGCGGCGACGCGATGCTGCGAAGGCTTCTCGTCGAAGAGCGTGTCTTTCATCGGCGTGCCAGCGCGGTTTCGATCGCGGCCAGCAGCGGCCCGTGCGTCCAGCGCGGCGTGAACGTGTGATCGGCGCCGTCGATCGTCTGCGTCGCGAGCTTGCTCGCGGCGATGAGCCGCGACACGGTGGTGCCTCCTTGCTCGGCGAGCATCACGCCGCCGGGATCGCTGCGCGAGAAGATGAATTCGAGAGCGATGCCGCGATGCGCGAGACCACGCAGCTCGCTGCCGAGATCGTCCCGGAGAGGAATGTGCAGAGCGCGCAACAGGTTTCGCGCCGACGTGCCCGCGCGGGCGCGCATCCGCTTCAGCAGGACGATCGCCACGCGCACGAGGTCGACTTCGCCGCGCAGCAGCTTGCGCCACGATGCGCCTCGCATGACCGACTGGCGGTAGCGCGCCGCATCCATGATCGCGAGCGGCGTGTCCGCCGCGTCGAGCGATGCGCCGGAGACATAGTGGAACGTCAGTGGATTGATCACGACGATCGTGTCGATCGGCTGTCCGGCGAGCGCCGCACGCAATGCGTGATAGCCGCCGGAGCACAAGCCGGCGACGGCGACCTGCCTCGCGCCCGCGTCGCGCGCCCAGCGCACGGCGCTCGCGACGTCCTCGAGCGCATGCCGGGCGTAGACGACGTTTTCTTCCTCGCCGTCCCGCGGCGGGCTGTCGGCGATTCCGCCGATGTCGCAGCGGAGCGCGAGCGTTCCCGTCGCGGCGAGACTTCGGCTGAGAGCGACGTGCAGGCGGTTCGGTCCGACGTGTCCGATCGCGCCGGCGTTGAGCAGCACGACAGCCCGCGACGGCGGACGCGAAGGACGTGCCGCGATCGCGAACGCATGCTCGTCCAGCCAGAGCGCTTCCTCGACGATCGTCGCAGCGCCTACGGTGAGGCGGGTTTTGCTCCGCAGCGGCGACGGGATTTTTGCAGCCGCAGCGCCGTCGCCGAACGCGCGCGCGAACCTCACCGTGGCTTCGATGATCGCATCGGGCACTTCCGCGTGGTGCGGATCGAGCGTCATCTCGACGTAGCCGGGCAGACGCATTCGCGTCACCTCGCTGCCGAGCGCAGCGAGATGCGCGGCCCACGCTTCGTTGGACGCTCGATCGTCGCGATCGACCAGCAGAACTTTCGGCGCGGGCGCCGCGTGGGATTTACATAGATCGATCGCCGAGAGATCGGCCCACGTCGCGTCCGAGATAGCGAAGCCGACGAGCTCGCGGTCCGGCGTCGCGCGATCGGACGGCGGCGCTTCGAGGCCGAGCGTTGCCTGCAACGCGCTGCCTTCGCGCAGCAGTGCGCGGCCTTGAGGCACCGCTGCGATCGCGACGAGGCCGTCGATGTCGCCGCGGCGCTCGGCGGCGCGAACTGCGAGCAGCACGCCGAGGCGGATGCCGACCAGCACGATGCGCTCGGCACCGCGGCTTCTCACGAGATCGCAGGCCGCGTCGATGCTCGCGAGCCAGTGCGCGAGGCGGTCCGGATCGAGATCGCCGCCGGTACTGTCGCCGGTACCGTCGAGATCGAAACGCAGCGCGATCAGGCGTTCGCGCGCCGCCGCCTCGGCGAAATGGCGCAGCGAGCGCGCGGCGCAGATCGCTTCGTAGCCGAACGGCGGCACGATCACGACGCCGGCACGCCGCGCGTCGGCTGGCTCATGCAGCCAGCCGAAGAGAGGGCGCTCGTCCGGTCCGAAATAGCCTGCGCTGATTTCGCCGCGCCTCATGCGATCTCGAATCGCGCCGCGGTCTCCGCGTTCAACGCGGATGCGCGGCACCGCGCGTGCGGCGCTCGCGCGCCTCCCGCCGGTCGCAGCATCACGCGGCGCCGTTGTCCCGGGGCGAGATGGAAACCGTTGTCGTCGGAAACGAATCCCGGTGCATCGATCGTCACGCTCTGCGCGAAGCGCCGCGTCGAGACGACGATCCCGCGCTCCGCGCCTTCGCCTGCCGGCAGGACCTCGACCGTGAGCCCGACGTCGCATTCGACGGTCGAGGCAAGGCCGGCCGGGAAGTGGAACGCATCGCCGATCACGTCATCGCCGTCGCGCAGGACGACGTGCACGCACTCCGCGGTCGGAGGGCCGAAGCGGTAGGCGTACGAAAGATCGTAGAACGCGTCGAGGAAGTCCGTCGCCGCGATCTCTACGGCATCGCGCGCGGGAACCGTCACCGCCAGCGTGCCGCGCCCGACTTCGATCTCGCCGCGCCGATAGAGCGTGAGGTCGAGTGTCGCGGACAGCGCCGTAGCGCGATCGTTGAAGACATGGACGGCGAGGCCGTTGACGCCCTCGTCGGTGATCGCCGCGGCGATCGGCGCGAGCGCGCGTCGCACGGCGTAATAGCAAAGTTTCGGCGTGCCGTTCGCGTCGACGATGCCCCAGCCGACACCCGGCCAGAGATCGCGCAGGAACCAGATCAGCGCGCCGCGCGTCGGTGAGCGGCGGCGACGCCACTCGGCGAATGCCGCGGCCATGATCTCTCCGGTGACGACGCGGCCGAGCGCGAGGTAGCGGCCGTGATCGGAGCCGCGCAAAAGAGTCGCGCCGACTCCGAACAGGCGCTCGAGATAATGATCGCGCACGTCGTCGAAATCCCAGCCCGCGCCGAGATCGCGCGGCGTGCGCGCTTTCCATGCGGGATGATGGACTCGCGCGCCCGGGCCGCCCGCGAGAGCGTCGTCGCAGGGGATGTTCGCGAACGCAAGACATTCGGACGCGAAGCGGAGCCCCGAGCGCCGCGCATCGTCCAGAGGCCGCAGATATGCGCCGACGCCGTAATACGACGACGCCCCCGCATCGGCCGCGTGCGGAAAGGCGCCGCCGTGCACGCTCGACGGGACGTAGGCAAATCCCGCGGCCGCGACGCGCGCGGCGATCGTTTCGGCGAAGAGCTTCTGCGACCAGATCGCACGCGGCGCTCCGCTCATCGCGGCTTGCTGCTCGCCTTCACTGTTGCCGCAGAAGAGCGCAAGGCAGGGCCGCGCGGCGAAGCGCGCGATCTGCGTATCGATCTCGGCGAGGACGCCAGCCGCGAATGCATCGTCGTCCGGGTAATCCATGTTCGCGAACATGAAATCCTGCCAGAGCAGGATGCCGTTCGCATCGAGCGCATCGTAGAACGCGTCGTCCTCGTAGACCATCGTTCCGCCGACGCGCAGCATGTTCATGCCGGCGTCGCGCGCTTGCGCGATCGCCTCGCTTACGGCCGAGCTGTCGTTCTGCAACGCGACGACATCGAGCGGCGTCCAGCAGGCGCCGCGGCAGAAGATGTCGACGTCGTTGACGCGGATCGCGAAGTCGCCTCCTTCGCGGACGAGGCGCAGCGTGCGAAAACCCGTGTGTCCGAGCTCGATGCGCTCGTCGCCTCGCGCGCCGCTGCATTCGACCGCGAGCGCGTACGTCGCCGGCTCGCCGTGCGTGTGCGGCCACCAGAGGTCGGGCGATTCGATGCAGAGCGTTCCGCCCCAGGTCGTCGGCTTCCGTTCGAGCGGCATCTGCGTGCGATGGCCCGCGCGCTCGGCCACGAGCACGGCCGATGTCGTGCCCTCGTCGAGCGCGAGCTCGACGTCGACACGGCCGCGGCCGTCTTCAAGCGCGCTGCGCACGAGCGGCTCGGCGTGTTGAGCGTCGCCCGGTTCGATCCATATCGGTCGCCAGGGGCCGACCGGCGGACACGGCGGCGACCATCCGGGCGTGCGGCCGAGCAAGGTCGTGCGGAACCAGCGCAGCTGCGCCGACTTCAGCATCGGCACGCGCCAGCGCGGCCGCGGTCGCTTGCGCGCCAGCTCGGGCGTCAGCGCGGCGCAGCGGATCAGGAGCTCGTGTGCCGAGTCGATCCGCACGCGCGCGCGGCAAGGCGCGAACATGTTCTCGTGCCGGAGCAGATGCTCGCCGTCGAGCCAGATGTCGGCGAGCGTCGCGAGCCCGTCGAAGTGGAGGAAGGCGTTTCCGGTTCCGAACCGCTCGGCGTCGATCCGCGTGCGCCACCACCAGTCGCGGCCGTCGAAGTCGACCGCGTCGTCGAAGCTCCAGCGGCCGGCACGGCGCAACGCGTCGGCGGCCGTGCCGGGAACGCGTGCGTCGATCCAGTCCAGCCGAGCCAGGCCGGCGGGAATGCTGCCGGGTTCCGCGCTCGCCAGCTGCCAGGGCCCGTCGAGCGCGCGGCGTCGCCATCCGCGTAGGGCGCTCGCGCGCTTCATCCTCAGCCGCCCCGCGTCAATTCGTCGATGGCCGCGCCGATCGCGCCGACGCTTTCGAACACGTTGCGCTTCAGCATGTGATCGGGAAACTCGATGTCGAATTCGCCTTCGAGAGCGAGCATGACATTGACGCTGGCGTGCGACGTCATGCCGGCCTGGTACAGATCGGCGTCGTCGCCAAGTGCGTCGGGATCCTGGCTGAGACGTCCGTGCTCGCGCAGGATCGCGCGGATCTTCTCGTGTCGATCGTTCATTGCATCAAGTTTTCCGGTTGGGCAATCGCAATGCCGGGGAAGCGCGTCATGGGATTTTTTCGAGCGTCTCCGTGGCCGTGTCCCAGGCGGCGGCCCATTCGTCGAACGTCGGCTGCGCGTCGAGCGCGCGGCGTGAATTGACGGCGCGGGCAGCCTTCAGGATGAAGGCCTTGGCGCCGCTCGAGATGAGATCGTAGGCCTCCGCGGCCGGATCGAGCGACGACGCTTCGCGCAGCGCCGGATGATGCGCGGCGAGCCAGCGTACGCAGGCCGCCAGCAGCTCGGCGGACGATCCGAGCTGGCGCAGCGTCGCGAACGCCCACGCGTGGTAATGGGCGAGACCTTTCTCTTGCAGATCCGGCAGCTCGCGCGCGAAGCGGGCCGCGAATCGCTCGACCGGATTTCCGGAAGGACGCCGCGCGAGGTGGCGACGCAGATGCGCGGCCGACATCGTCGCGAGCTCCACGGGCGGCCGGCGCACGAGGCGATCGACGCGCACGAGCTCGGCGAAGAACGGCAGGCCCGGATGCGGCGGCTCGAAGACGCGTTCGAAGTCCTCGCCGTCGAGCTCGAACAGCGATGCGTTGTGGAAATAGCGCAATCTGCGCGCGTCGGTATCGACGTCGACCAGCACGATCGTCGATTTGACATGATGCGTTCGATAGTCGGTGCCGCTGACGTCGGGCAGCCAGAATGCATCGGCTTCAACGGAAATGAATTTCCCCTCCGGCAGGTGCTCGAGCGCGTGGTCGAGCATCGGCCGCCACGCGTTGAGCTCGGTCACGTCGATGCCGTAGAGCTCGCGCAGCTCGTCGTGCGGCGGCTTGAAGAACGTCCACTGGTCGCCTTCGAAATCGAGGGCGGCAACGACCGGCACCACAGCGATCGGCTCGCAGCCGAGCGCGTGGATCAGCTCGATCCAGACGTCGAAATAGCAGTTCTTCTCCATCCATTGCACGGTGTCACCGTGCAGCGGGTGCCGTCGATATCGCGTCGGGTTGAGGTCCAGAGCGGTTGCGCGCATTTCACGCCCAGAGCTTCCGGCGGACCGCGTCGGGCCAGCGCTCGGGATCGAAGCCGTGCGCCTGGAACAGCGCCATCGTCACGCGCTCGAGTCCGAACCCGAGGCAGGCGGTATGCGCGTTGCTCCCGTCGGCGAGACGGATGCCGAACGCATCGCCGAACTTGTCCTGATGGTAGTTGAACGAACAGAGCGCCGTCGGATCGCTTTCGGAAATGACCGGCACGAGTACCTCGAACTTGAGCTGCTGCTCCTTCTGGTTGACCGCGAGCAGCTTGCCGCCGCGGCCGAAGAACGGATCGGCAGCGACGTCCGAGCGCGCCGGAAGTCCGAGCGACGTCAGCAGCTCGACGCCGCGCGCGAGCCACATGTCGCGCCACGCGACGACCTGCTCGGGCGTGCCGCAACGCACGTATTCGCGGATGCGGTAGGCCTGCATGCGGGTCGGCTCGATCGACGGCTCGTGGCGAAAGACCCAGGCGAACATCGTGACGAGGCGCCCGTCGCCGTCGATCGTGCCCGCCATCGTCGGATAGAGCGGATAGCACGCCGCCGGGTTGAGGCAGACGTGTGTCATCTCGAGATCGCCGCCCCACGGCTCGCCGGCGTGCACGCGCTCGCTGAGCCGGCGCGCCGCGATCTCCTTGCCGAAGAAGCTGAAGACGGCTCCGACGAGATGCGGGAAGCTGTCCATGTAGTTCGTCTTCTCGATGATCGATCGATCGATCGTCGGCGGGAACGTCATGACTTCGGCGCCGTCGTCGCGCGCGACGCCGAGGATCAACTCGTCGAAGCGAGTCAAGACGTCCTCGAAGACGCGGTTGCGTCCGAACACGCCCTCGACGCCGGTCGGGACGATGAGGCCGTGATCGACGAGCCCCTCGTAGAACTCGACAGGGTCGTAGCGCGTCGCCGTCATCTCAGTCGTCCTTGAACACGAGCAGCATCGACGCGCTCTTCTGCGCGATGCGCTCGTTCGAGATCATCAGCGCGGCGGAGAGAAGGTCGCGGTACTGGCGGCCGACGCTGAATTTCGAATCGTTCTTGTAGCCGAGGATGCCGATGATCTGCAGCGCCTCGTGGACGAGGCGCGGCCCCATTTCGGAGCACGCCATCTTGAGCTGGTTGAGGCGCAGCGCCCAGCCTATCGAGCCGAGCTCCTCGCGTGCGTCGTCGTCGTTCTGGTCGGTCATCTCGTCGAACGCGATCGCGCACGCTTCCCAGTTGTGGCGCATCGCCTGCAGATCGACGTGCGCGCGCGCGAGCCGCGTCGCGTTGGACGGGACCACGCCGGGACGCTTGCGCGCCTCACCGCGCACGAAGGCCGAAGCGCGTGCGATCGCATCGGCGGCGATGCCGGACCACAGCGCCGACCAGAGGATGTGCGAATAGGGCACCATCGTCTGCGCCGAGGAATCGGCGAACGAGCCGGGCAGAACCTGCTCCGCCGCACCCTTGCCGGCGAATTTCGCGCCCGGACTGCACGTGCCGCGCATGCCGAGCGTGTCCCATGTGCCGGTCTGGTCGAGCGTGTACTGGCCCTTCTCGAACAGGACGAGCACCTGGTCGCTGGCGGCCGATTCGGCGGAGCGCCGGCAGGTCACGAGCTGCGCATCGGCGTGAGCGCCGTAGGAAACCGTCGTCGCATCCTTCTTGAGCGACATGCGATCGCCGTCGACTTCGACCGCGCAGATGCTCGAGCGCGTGTCGCCGAACGTGCCGTTCTCCGAAGTGATCGAAGCGATGAGCTCCTGGCGGCCGACGAGATTCTCGCTCATGTAGCGGTCGAAGTACGGCGTGCCCGAGCCGTGTCGCGCGATGCACGCGACCTGGATGTGGTGCATCGCGAGCACCATGCCCGACGAGCCGCAACCTTGAGCGAGTGCCGCGCACTGCGCACCGAGCTCGAGCAAGCCGGCGCCGTGCCCGCCGAATTTCCTCGGCACCGCGGCCGAAAGAAGGCGGGCCTCGCGCAGCGCGTCGAATGTGTCCTGCGGAAATCGGCTTCGAGCATCGACGTCGCCGGCGTGTTGCGCGGCGACATCGCGAGCGATCGCGGCGGTGCTTGCGACGAGCGGGCTCGTCCTGACGCCCGCGCTGGTCCTGGCGGCGGATAACAAGGTCATCGGCATGCAAACCCATAGCGAGGAACGCTCGGTTGCCGACGCATCAAGCGGACTCCCCTCGAATCGAAAGAGTGCTGAATTTCGGCGTCGAATGCAACGGAATGCCGCGCCGGCGCCGAGGTGCGGTGAAGATTCCGTGCAAATTTCGCTTTTGTCGTAGCGGCATCGCACGGCGTCCGAGCGTCGCCTCGCATACTCGAATCGCCGTTCGATATCCGCGATACTTCCGCGCGCCACACTATCGTTCCGATCACGCCGATCCTCGCATGGCGCAGACCGCCAACCCTTCCTTCGATTCCCGGCTGTTTCGCGACGTGACGGGCCGCTTCGCGACGGGGGTGACCGTCATCTCCTTCATGCGCGAAGGTGCGCCGGCCGGCATGACCGTCAATGCGTTCATGTCGGTCTCGCTGGCGCCGCCGCTCGTGCTGGTGTCGGTACGGCGCGAATCGAGCTTCAACGACCACGTGCGCGTCGGCTCGCGCTACGGCGTCAACATCCTCGCCGAGGACCAGCAGCATCTCGGCAGCGAATTCTCCGCTCCGTTCCGACCGGATCGAGAAGTCGCGTTTTCGATGCACGAGGGTACGCCGCTGCTCGAGAACAGCCTCGCGCATCTCCTCGCGCGCGTCGTCGACATCCGGCTCGCGGGCGACCATCTTCTCCATCTCGCCGAGGTCGAGAGCCTCATGCTCGGCAAGGAGGCGAAGCCGCTGATCTTCTTCACCGGACGCTACAAGCAGATCGACGCGCACGAGCCCAGCATGCAGTGGAGCGCGCTCGATGGCTGGTGAGCACCGCCGTGCGATGGATCCGCGCGGGCCGCTGCATGCGGCCGGCCAGCGCGCCGGCGACATCGAGATCGCCGTTCGCGAAGAGCTGGTCGCGCGCGCGCGGGCCATGCTCCCGCTCCTGCGCGAGAATGCCTGCGTCACCGATCAGGAGCGGCGCGTCGCCGAGCAGAACATCCTGCTGATGACGAAGGCCGGTTTGTTCCGGATGATGGTTCCGAAGCGGTACGGCGGCTTCCAGGCGAACCTTCGCACGAGCCTCGACGTCGTTTCGGCGATCGCCGAAGGCTGCGGCTCTTCGGCGTGGGTGCTGAGCCTCATCAACCATTGCGCCTGGATCGTCGGGCTGCTGCCCGAGCGCGCGCAGGACGAGATCTTCGGTGCCGATCCCGACGCGCGCGTCGCCGGCGTGCTCGCGCCGAGCGCGGACGTGCGGCGCGTCGCCGGCGGCGTCGTTGCGTCGGGACGTTGGTTCTGGGCGTCCGGCTCGCTGCACGCAAGCTGGGGAATGCTCGGAATCCTCGTGCCCCACGCCGACGGACGGCACGCGGTTCAGCATCTCGCGTTCGCGCCGATGCGCGAGCTCTCGATCGAGTACACGTGGAACGCGTCGGGCATGAAAGGCACCGGCAGCAACTGTCTCGTCGCCGACGAGGTGTTCATTCCCGACCATCGCATGATCTCGCTCGCCGACGCCGTCGACGGACGCTCGCTACCGCCGTTCGACGAGCCCTTGTACCGGTCGGCGTTCATTCCGGTCATGGTCCTGGCGCTCGTAGGCCCGCAACTCGGCCTCGTGCGCGCGGCACTCCGGCATACGATCGACCTCGCCGGCGAGCGCAACGTCCCGTACACGACCTACGAGCGACAAAGCGATTCGCCGGCTTTCCAGCTGCAGATCGCCGACGCGGCGATGAAGATCGACACGGTGCATCTCCACGCCTATCGCGCGGCCGACGACGTCGACTCGACCGCGGCGCATGGCGAGTACATGAGCCGCGAGGCGCGCGCTCGAGTCCGTGCCGAGGCGGGCTACATCGCCAGGGCCGTCACCGAGGCGTTGAACACGCTGATCTCGGCACACGGCGCGGGCTCGTTTGCCGAAGCGAATCCGATGCAGCGCATCTGGCGCGACGCGAACACGGCGGCGCGGCACGCGTTCGTGCTGCCACCCGTGTGCGAGGAGCTGTACGGCAAGGTGCTGCTCGGCGTGAAGCGCAACATCACGCCGCTGATCTGAGCGCGCGGCAAGCCGCGTTCTCGTTCGGTTTTCGATCCGGAACTCGCGCCGGAACGACATTTCGTTGACACGCGACGGCTACAATCCGGCCCATGACCCGCAGTCTCCGAAGAGGCCGCGGGCCTTCGCGACAGCGGATGAGACGTTCGCGAGCGCGTTGCCGGCCCAATCCTGTTCCAGCCGCGGGGAACTGCGGCGGAATCCCGCCGGTCTTCCGGTATCAGGGCCCGACGCGGCAAAGCGCAACGTGCATCCGGACAGGCGACGCGACGAGGTGTATCCGGACGGCGGCAGCGAGCCGGGTCCGGACAGGCGGCACGATGCTGCCGAAGGCGCCGAGGACGGTATCGAGGATTCCCGCGCGCGGCACTCGGGGGGATGGATGAAAGACATCGAGATCGAGCCACGGGCGGGCAGCGCGCTGCTGCCGCGTGGCGACGCTCCGCTGCCGGCCCGCGGCGGCCTCCTGCATTTCTTCCGCCAACAGGCCGTTCACTGGCTCGTCCCGTTCGCGGTCGGCGAGTTTCTCGTGCTGATCGGCGCAGTGTTCGCGGCGATCTACTTGCGCTACATCGCATCGCCGAACCCGCTCGATGCCTACGTATCGCACCGCTGGCTCCAGTTCGGTCGTGCCGGCGTGTTCGCGGCCGTGATGATGCTCGGCATGGCCGCGCTCGGGCTTTATCAGGCGCAGATGCGCGAGAGCTGGTTCGGCACGCTGGCGCGGCAGGCCGTCGGATTCGCGCTCGGCCTCGTCTGCCTCATCGTGCTCTATTACATCGTCCCGCAGGCCCGGATCGGTCGCGGCATCCTCTCGCTCGCGATGCTGTTCGCGTTCGTCGGCAGCGCTGCGTTCCGCGCGCTGGCAATGCGGCTCTTCGATGTCGAGGCATTGAAGCGCCGGGTTCTGGTGCTAGGCGCAGGTGCGCGCGCGGCACTGATTCCGCAGACGATGCGGCGGCGCGCGGACCGGCGCGGCTTCTCGATCGTCGGCTACATGCCGCAGCCTGGCGAATCGATCGCCGTGCCCGTCGAGAAGGTCGTGACGCCGGACATCCCGCTGCCGGCGTACGTGCAGCGTCATCGCGTCAACGAGATCGTCGTCGGCCCGGACGAGCGGCGCGGCGGCCTGCCGATGGAGGATCTGCTCGACTGCAAGCAGCAGGGCGTCGTCATCACCGATCTCGCGACGTTCTTCGAGCGCGAGTCGGGCAAGGTCAAGCTGAGCCTCGCCGAGCCGTCGTGGCTCGTTTTCTCGTCCGGCTTCGACGCATCGCCGCTGCGCCACCTGTCCAAGCGCGGCTTCGATCTCGCCGCGGCGGGCCTCGTGCTCGTGGTCGGAGGGCCGCTGATGCTCGTTGCCGCGCTCGCGATCCGCATCGAATCCGGCAAGGGACAGCCGATCCTTTACCGCCAGCAGCGCGTCGGCGAGCGCGGCCGCGTCTTCGACCTGATCAAGTTCCGCAGCATGCGCACCGATGCGGAGAAAGACGGCGTCGCGCGCTGGGCGAGCAAGGGCGACGATCGCGTGACGCGCGTCGGCAAGTGGATTCGCCGCATGCGGCTCGACGAGCTGCCGCAGCTCTGGAACGTCGTGCGCGGCGACATGAGCATCGTCGGCCCGCGTCCCGAGCGTCCGCAATTCGTCGCCGATCTCGCGGGCAAGATCCGCTACTACAACCTGCGCCACTGCGTGAAGCCCGGTCTCGCCGGTTGGGCGCAGCTGCGTTATCCGTACGGCGCATCGGAAGAGGATGCCGGCGAAAAGCTCAAATACGACCTCTTCTACGTCAAGAATCACAACCTCCTGCTCGACATCCTGATCCTGCTGCAGACGGTCGAGGTCGTGCTGTTCGGACGCGGCGTGCGCTGAATCGCCGCTTCGCTACCGATGCCGCCGCAGCGGCGGGATCGGCTCCGGCGGAGAATCCTCGGTGGTCGCCCAGCGCAGCGGACGGAGCGGCGAGCTGTGCCACGCGATGACCTTGCTTTTGTCGAACGCGATCCACGAAGGGCCGTACTCGAATCGATCGTCGCTGCGCAGCACCGGCTCGCCTTCCAGCGCGAGAACTTCCTCCATCGGCATGCCGACGCTCAGCGGATGGCCGTGCGCGTAAGGCGTGTCGTGGCTGACAGGCGCGGCCACTGCCGCGGGCGATGCGCGCACCGTCGGCGCAATCGTCGGCGCAGTATCGACGGCGACGTCGTCGGATCCGCTTTGGCGATTCCACAACCATGCGAGGAGCGCGGCCGCGACGAGCGCGGCAAGCACGAAGCGCCGGCTGCCGGACCTAGGCGGCGTGATCGGAACGGAAGCACGCGGCGCGCGAGAAGGCTGCGGTGCGCGCATCGTCGGTGCCGGCGCGCCCGGCAGCCGTCCATGCTGTTGGTGGAACGCGCTCGCCGCTTCGTAGAGCACCGTCAGCCGCTGCATGCGCTCGACCGCGTGACGCTCGGAGACCGGATCGGCGTGCCGAAGGCGATCCGGATGCAGCTCGGCGACGCGGCGCCGGTAGGCGCGCTTCATGTCCTCGAAGCTCGCGGTCGTCGGCAGCCCGAGCTCCTGGTACAGCCGCAAGAAGTCAACCGGGCCTGCCATCGCTGCTCTCCGGACGGATCGGGGTGCGGCACGCCATCGCGGCGGCAGCGTCCGTGCGACAGAGAAGGCGTCGACATGCGGACTCGCGAGCGACGGCCGACCAGCGAATCCTCCTGTAAGATCCAATCGTATAGATGGACACTTGCAGCGACAAGCGGGCGCGGGTCCGCACGGACGAATCGCCGATGAGCGCAAGTCGGACACCTCGCAGGAAACGCGCTTCGTCGGTCGCAAGCGACGCGGCGGACGGTTTCGCGCACGCGCTGCATCGGCGTCCGCTCTCGAGCGCGCCGCGCTGCGGGATGCGCGCATGAGCGCACCGGCGCCGCAGCACGCGGCGACGCCGGACGAGACGGTCCATTTCTACATTCACCCCAATTTCCGGCCGCGTGCGCCGATTCCCGATTCGCCGGACTCGGACTGGCCGGGATTCGGATTCGGCATCTACACGTGGACGATCCAGACGTTCCTGCGTCTGCGCGATGCCGGCTTCGCTTGCGCGCTCGTCTACGAAATTCCCGAACGGGGAATCGTGATAGCGCACCGCGAGTGCCTCTCGTCCATCGACGAGTCGTTCGCCGGAGAGGTGCTGCCGACGCCGCAGCGGATGGTCGTCGATATATCGGCCGATCTCTATCCGTATCGTCACGCGAACTTCCACATCGTGCAGAACCCGCGCATGACGCGATTCGGCCCCTCGTTCCTGTTCGTGCGCCACTGGCCCCAGCCGGGACTGGTGCCGCGCCGCATCGAGCGCGGCGCCGCATTCCGCAACATCGCCTATCTCGGCAACGAGAAGAATCTCGTCGCCGCGTTGCGTTCGGAAGACTGGCAGCGGCATCTGCGCGAGCGCGAACTCGCCTGGGTGCAGAAATACCAGGCGTTCGACTTTCGCGATCCGGCGACTTACGCGGCCGGCGGCGTCTGGAACGACTACGGCGAAGTGGATGCGATCGTTGCGGTCCGCTCGTTCGGACCGGCGAGCCGTCGTGCGCACGATCGCAAGCCCGCATCGAAACTCTACAACGCGTGGCTCGCCGGCGTGCCCGCGATTCTCGGCCGCGAATCGTGCTATCGCATGGAACGCCGCTCCGAGCTCGACTATTTCGAGGCGGATTCGGTCGACGAAATCCTGGCCGCGCTCGACGCGCTGCGCACGCGCGCCGATCTGCGCGATGCGATGGTCGAGAACGGACGCCGCCGAGCGGCTCAAATCTCGGCCGATGCGACCGTGCGCGCCTGGCGCGCGCTCATCGAGGAGCGGCTGATCCCGGGATATCGCGCCTGGCGCGATGCCGGTCCGTTGGCGCGGCGCGGCATGCTCGCGCGCAACGAAGCGCAGTACGGCTTCGTGCGCGCATGCAACGTCCTCGCGCGGAGGCTGCGCCCGCGCGACACCGCCTGAGCCGTCGAGGACGGCGGGCTACGCTTGGATCGGCGCGGCGCTTTGACCGAAGCGCCGCCGGAAATAACCGGTGACGATCCTGCGCACGGCGAACCATCCCGGACCCGGGTCGTCGAAGCGGAACGTATGGAAGTAACCGGTCATCCACTGCGGCAGCACTTTCGTCAGCGAAGTGCCGGAGCCCTTCGAGAAGACGGCGCTGATGTCGCGATAGAGATTGATGCAGCCTTCTCCGGTCCGATAGTCCGTGGTCGCGTGCGGGACGCGCTCTTCGAGCGCGTCCCGGTACGCCATCTCGCAGACGTTGACGCTGCAGCGCCCGGCGAATTCGACGTAGGTCCACGCGCGCGTGTTCACTTCGAGGATGCGGAACGATCCGTCGCGCGGATCGCGCTTGAACTCGGCGCTGAACACGCCGCGGTAGTCGAGCGCGGTCAAGAGCGCCTTCATGCTCTCGATCGGCGCAGGCACGTCGGCGAGCGGAATGCTGATGCAATACGAGCTGTTGCCGAAATCCGACGGATGCATGCGCAGGCGACGGCGAGCGAAGAGGCCGGTCACCTCGCCGTTCCGATCGCGGAAGCCGTCGACGAAATAGTGCTCGGAGGCCGGGCCAGGCACGTATTCCTGCACCATCAGCTTGAAGCCCTTGCCATGCAGGTCGTCGAAGGCACGCTGCAGCTCGGTCCTATTCGAGGCCCAGACGCCTTTCGCGCCGGTCACGTCGCTGAATTTCTGTGAGTTGGCGGGCTTGATGAAGACGCGATCGAGCTCCTCGAACGGAATCGTTGCGAGATCGCCCGCGGATTCGACGTAGAACGTGCGCGGATGCGGTATCGATGTGCCGCGCAGGAAATCGGCGAAGCGGACCTTGTCCTGGAGGATCTCCAGCGTCTGCCGCGAGCTCGTGCTGACCTTGAAGCGCTTGCCGAGATCGCTCCCCGGAAGGTCGGCGAGCCAAAGCGCCGCGTCGTCTGCGCCCGGAATCACGACTGCCTCGCCGAGCGGCATCGCGCGCAGCGCATCGAGGCCGGCCGCGCCGAGCGTGCCGTCCCACGGCGTTCCGGGAGTGGGCCGGTACCAGCGCGAACGCGTCACCTGATCGCGGGGCTTGCACGCGACGTAGCAGTCGATGCCCGACATCTGCAGACAACGCACGATGCCGAGGGCGGTCGGGCCTCGACCGAGCACGATGACCGGCACTTGGCGGGACTCGGAAACGACCATGTCACGCACTCCGGAGCGGACGGCGCATCGCGGGGGCGCATCCTAGCACCGGCGCCGACGATCCAGCGAAAGGCAGCTGAAAGCCTCGCGAGAACCTCGCAACCGAGACGATCGATCCCTTCGCGACGAAGGGGCGGTTTCGGTGCGGATCGCGCATTTGCGAATCGCGCAGTTGCGGATCGAGCGCGCGCGGCGGCTTGAGCGTTGCGTTTGATTCGACGCACGTATCCGGCAAGAATGCGCGCACTCACGGCTGGCACCGACCGGCCATGCGCCCAGACGCAGACCGGAGGCGGAGTGGCCGCGGAGTTCACAACGCGTTTCCTCAGGGAAGAGGAATACCCAGGCTGGGCCGAGAAGATCGGCGCCGCCCCGGGCGCGAGCACGTACGCAAGACCCGACTACATCGAAGCGCTCTGCCGCGCCGCGGGCGGACGCCTGCGCGTGCTCGTCGCCGAGCGCGACGGCAAGCCGACCGGCGGCATCACGCTGTACGAGCGCCGCGATCGCTTCGGCTGGATCGTGTGGCCGCGTCGCCTGCTCTACTACAACGGCATCGTGCTGCTGCCGCAAGCCAGCATCTATCCCTCGCAGCGCACATCCGTCGACCTGCAGACGCTCGCGGCGATCGAGCGCGCGCTGACCGCCGAGCGCTATGCGCGACTTCGCATCAAGAGCCGCCTGCTGCACGACGTGCGCGTGTTCTCCGAGGCCGGCTGGGCCGTCGATCCGACCTGGACCTACGTCGTCGACATCGCCGATCTCGGCGCTGCGCGTTCGCGCGTCGAGAAGAACCTGCGCCGGCTGATCGGCCGCTGCGAGGAGCACGGCCTCGCCGTGGAGGCGAGCGAGGATTTCGATGCGTTCTTCCATCTGCACGAGCAGACGCATCTGCGCAAGGGCGCGCCGCTCTATCTGCCGCGCGACGCGTTCCGCGCATTCTTTCGAACATTGCGCGAAAAGGCGCTCTGCCGGCTTTATCACGCACGCACGCGCGACGGGCAAGTCGCCGCTTCGCAGCTCGTGCTGACCGGAGAGCATCCGGTCACGCACACCGTCGCCGCCGGTACCGACGAGGCATTCCTCAATCTCGGCGCATCGGCGTTCCTGCGCTGGAAGGTGTTCGAGGATCTCGCCGCGAGCGGCTACCAGGCGAACGATCTCACCGACGCGGAGCTGAACCCGGTGACGCATTTCAAGAGCCAGCTCGGCGGAAGGCTCGAGCTCAACCTCGAGCTCGCACGTCGCGATTCGGCGCGCGTGCGGATGTTCGAAGGCGCCGCCGCCGCCCCGGCGCGCGCGCGCCGCTTCATTCGCCGCCTCGCGCCAACGAGGAAGGATTGACGTGACAGCCGCAACGACAGGATCGGAGCAGATCTGCGAGGCGCTGCTGCGCGCCGGCATCGAATGCGCGTTCGGACTGCCGGGAACGCAGAATGTCGCGCTGTACGAGGCGCTCAGGACATCGCGCCTGCGCAGCGTCGTCGCGACGCACGAGCTGTCGGCCGCGATGATGGCGAACGGGTACTATCGCGCGTCCGGCCGCGCCGCCGCGCTCGTCACGATTCCGGGACCCGGATTCACCTGGGCGCTGACCGGCATCGCGGAAGCATCGCTCGATTCGGCCGCACTGCTTCATCTCGTCGGCTCGCCGGCCACGGCGCCCGGAGCGCACCATCAGCTGCAAGCGATCGATCAGGCGGCGATCGCGCGGCCGCTCGTGCGCGCGCTGCACCGCATCGAGCGAGCTGCCGAAATCGCCGACATCATCGAAGCGGCGCGCGAAGACACGCTCGCCGGCGAGCCGGGCCCCGTGCTCGTGCACGTGGCGCGATCGGTGCTGGACGAGCGCGTCGACATCGCGACGCCGCGGGCCGCTCGTCCGGCTCCGCGCGCGGTGCCGGAATCCGGCGCGGTGGAAGCGATCGCGCAGGCGCTGCGCACGGCGCGGCGATGCGTGATCCTCGCGGGCCAGGGTTGCAGCGATGCGTCCGCCGCGTTGCTCCGCCTCGCCGACACGCTGTCGGCAGCGGTGATCACGACGACGTCGGGCCGCGGCGCGATCGCCGAAGACCATCCTCTTTCGCTCGGTCTCGAGCTCGACAGCGGCTCCAGCGAGACGCTCAACGCGCTCGTCGACGCAGCCGACGTCGTGCTGGCGATCGGTTGCAAGTTTTCGCACAACGGCAGCCGCGGCTTCGCGCTCCGCATCGCGCCGGAGAAGCTGATCCATGTCGATGCGTCGGGGGACGTGCTCGGCGCGAACTATCCTGCGAGGATCGCTGTCCGCGGCGACGCGGGCGCGTTCCTCGACGCGCTGCTCGTCGCGATGGGATCGGCCGCGCATCCCGGATTCGATCGCGCCGAGCTCGAACGCTTTCGCGAGCGCGCGAAAGCGCGGAGCACTTCCGTCGAGCCTCGCGTGCATGGCGTACCGTCCGGCACGGCCGCGGAATTCTTCGCGATCTTGCGCAGCGTGCTGCCGCGCGAGGCGATCCTCGTGACCGACTCTGGCCTTCACCAGGCGCTGGCGCGGCGCTATTTCCGCGTGCTCGCGCCGCGCGGCCTGATCACGCCGACGAACCTGCAATCGATGGGATTCGGCATCGGCGCCGCGATCGGCGCCTGCATCGCCGAGCCCGGTCGTCCCGTCGTCGCCGTCGTCGGCGACGGCGGCATCGCGATGTCGGGCCTCGAGCTGCTGACCGCCGTGCGCGAACGGCTGCGCCTCGTCGTCGTCGCGTTCGTCGACGGCGCTTACGGCCTGATCCGCATGCAGCAGCTGTCGACGAGCGGTCATGCGTTCGCGACCGAATTCGATCCGCCGGACGTCGCCGAGCTCGCCGCGACGATCGGCGCGAACTACCTGCGACTCGAAGGCGACGCGCAGAGCGTGCTGCGCGAAGCGCTCGCGTTCGACGGCGTCACGCTGGTCGAAGTCGGCGTCGGCGACAGCGCATCGGTGCGCTGGATGCGCGCGAAGACGTTGGCGCGGCGCGGCGCCGGCCCGCGCGCGGGCCGCTGGCTGCGGCGTCTGCGCGGCCGGCGCTGATTCCCGCCTCGCCGCGCAGAGGATCTTGCTGCCCGCTCAGGCGTAGCGCTGCGAAGACGCCTGCGTCTTGGCTTTCCGGCCGAGCATCGCCAGCAGGCGCGCCCTGATGCGCGCGAGGAAATCCGCGATCCGGAAGCCCAGGAACTTCACCGCGTCACCCGTTTTCGAGATGCCGACGTCGCGCGGCTTCCAGCCGAGGCGGCGCAGGAACGCGTTCGTGCGATGCAGCGCGCGAACGCGCTGCCCGTCGTCGGTCAGGAAGGTGATGCTGAAGGAGATCGATACCTTGTCGCCGACCTTGACGTGATGCGGGCTCGACAGGGGCACATGCACGCCCATGCCGGGCCGCAGCTGGAACACCCAGGCCTTCGCGGCGAACTCGTCGCGATAAGGAAGGTTGCGCTGGCCGCCGGTCAGGATGCGCTCGCGCTCGCCTTCGCTCATGACGTCGCGATCCTGTCCGTTCCAGACGGTCATCGTCTTGTCGCCGCGCACGTGCAGCAGGAAGTTGAGCTCGTAATCGACGTGGTAGGGCGTCGTCGCTCCGGGCGAGGAGACGAAAATGAAGGCATGGCGCCGGCACATGCCCGGCGCGACGCGATCGATCTCGGGCTTGATCGCATCGAGGCACGCGTCGAGCAGCTGACGGTATTCGGGATCGTGCTCGACGTCCTTGAGGACCATCCACGAACCGCAGGTCTCGATCTGGCGCAGCGTCTCCTCGATGCTGAGCCCGGTCCTCGGCGTCAGCTCGGGACGCTGGTCGATGCCGACGCTGCCCGCGTTGTACTCGACCGACTCCTCCGGCAGCGTGCGCGCGAGCTCGATCAGGCGCGGCAGCTGCAGAAGCGGATGATCGGCCAGCCGATGCCCGATCAGGAACGGCTCGCGGTCGAAGCGCGCAGCGACGTCGGCGGGATCGAACGTCAGCAGGTCGGTTGCGACGCGTCCGTCGCGCACGACGGGTTCAGCCAGCGATGTCATGTCTTGCTCCCAGCGAAAAACGATCGCGCCTTCGAGCGCGCGCCGATGAAGCGCGCACGGTGGCGGACCACGGCGCGCGCGAACGGATTGCGTCCGCAGATCGACCAGACGCCGATCGTCAACTGCCGCGTCCAGAGCCGGTTTATCATGAAATGCTGCGCGCGGGCGCAGGAATCCATCCATGCGACCTCGGGCCGCTGCTCGGCCATGTGCTTCATGTTGAAGATCTCGAGCAGAACGCCCGGAGAATACTTCGCATAGCGCTCGTCGTGCGCGATTTTGAACGCGAAGGAGCCTTCACCGGCGACGAAATTGCATTTCGCGGCGATCGGCGCGCCATCCAGCGTCAGCTCGAGCATCTCGAGGCGGCCGAGCCGGTGCGCCTTTGCGGCGATTTCGTAAAAGTAGGCGCGGCTCTCCGGATCGGAGGCGAGCGCCGTGCCTTCCTCGCCTTTCCAGCCGCCGGCCTCGAGGGCGAGGAATCGCTCGATCCACTCGTGCGGCGCCTCTTCGCGGCCGAGCGCGCGATACGCGAGCGTGCCGAAATCGCCGAGCCGGCGCTCCTGGCGTCTCAAATCCTTCTCGTGCTTGTGCGACATGCCGGTGCCGAAGTCGGCGCGCAGATCCAGCATCGCGCGCTGCATCGCGAAGCGGTGGCTCGCGAATGCCGGACGGCGCGCCAGCGAGTCGGCGAGCAGCGCGCCGAACGGTCCGTCGACGCGCGACCTGAGCTCGAGGATCGGTGCCGGCGACCGCCGCGATGCCGCCCAGTCGAGCAGTGCATCGATGGTCGCTTGCGCGTGGGCCTTCGCGATCAGCGGCGTGCCGAGAAAAGCGTACTCGTGCAGCCATGAGCGCAGACAACGGAACGGCAGGCCGTGATAATGGGCGAGCTCGAGCGGAAAGACGCCCGTGAGGCCATGCGTCGGATGGCGGACAGCGACGAGGAAAAGCGCGGGAACACGCACGTGCTCCAGCGCGGGACCGAGCATCCACGATTCGTAGAAGACATTCGGTTCGAGCGCCTGCGACGCCAGCGCGTCGATCGCCTCGCCGGTGCGCGCATCGAGCCGCATGGGGTGCGTCGAGCTGACCTCGTAGCCGCCGTTGGTCGACATCGGGATCAGTCCGCCTGGCCGTGCGCCCCTTCGCGATCCGGCGAACCGCGTTCGACGGCTTCGTCGAATCTCATCTTGCCGGTAGATCGAGGCTGCGCGCAAGCGATCCTGCCGTACTCTGGCGGGCGCGGAGGGGCGAGAAAAGAGGCTCGGATGGACCACTGCGCGGCGTCGCGGCCCGGCGATCACGGGCGCCTCAGAGGTTCGCGAGCGCGTCGGCGGCGGCGATGAGCCGAGCGCGGAACTCGCGATCGTTTTCCTCATACCACGCGCGCGCTCGTTCGCCGAGCGCGGTGCGCTGTGCGGAGGTCAGGGCCAGCGCACGCTCCACGGCCGCACCGAGCGTCTGCGCGTCGACGTGGTACGTCGTGGCAAGGTGATGCGAGCCGGTATCGGTCCACGCGACGAGCAAGCCGCGTTCGACGGTGACGATCTCGTTCATCGGCGGCGCGTCCGTGGTCAGCACCACCGCGCCGGCGCTCATGCCCTCGACGAGATAATGTCCGAACCCTTCCGTCTCCGAAGGACAGAGATGAAACGCGTTGCCGTTCTGAAGGCGCTGGAGCTCGGCGTCGGCGAGGTAATGCGTCAGGAAGCGCAGGTTTGCCGGCAGCTTCGCGGGAATGCGCTGCTTCTCGCGCTGGACGACGGTCAGGAGCGGCCAGTCCGGGTGGTCCATCCACGCTGCGACGATCGGCTGCGTGCCCTTGTGGCTGCTGCGGCCCGGGACGTGCAGGAATGTCGCGGCGCGCTGCCCGCCTTCGATGCGGCGATCGGGGCTGGTGAAACCGATGAGCTCGGTGCGGCAGCCGAGCGCATCGAAGATCCGCTGCCCTTCGCGGGTCTTCGCGAACACGCGATCGAACGCGGGGAGATGCTGCCGATACTCCGGCAGGAACCATTCCGGATTGGGAATCAGCGCATTGCGGCGCGCCACCGCCAGATATTTCTCCGGCACGTGCTGAACGATGAGATTCACGTCGAAGCGACCGCGCGCGACGCCTTCGCGCCAGCCGCGCCAGGCGATCCCGCAGCGCAGACGGATGTTGCGCGCGAGATGGTCCATGCGATGATCGCCGATCGCGCTGACGGTCACCTCGCAGCCGCCGTCGGCGAGCACGCGTGCAAGCAGCGCCATGTCTCGCGAGAGACCGGCGCCGTTGTCCCGTGCGATTATGTGGATGCGGCTCATTTGGGGTGTCGCGATCCGATGAATGCAACATGCCGCGCGGCTTCGACGCCGAACGAGAGCCGGAACGGGCGCATGCCGCGGCCAGTGTCGCAGGCGCCGCGGTCGGTCTCAATAGCGAAATGTTGTCGGCGCGACATGCTGCGCCGCGCGCGCGACGGGCGCGCCGCATGACCTTCGAGATCGTCTTCTGGACGAGCGCGTTGCTGCTCGCGCAGACCTATGTCGGCTACCCGCTCGAGATGCTGCTGCTCGCCAGGCTGCGGCCGAAGCCGATCGCGCGCGAGCCGCATACGCCGACGATCACGATCGTGATGGCCGTTCACGACGGAGGCGCGCTGGTGAGGCGCAAGCTCGAGAACGTGCTGGCTCTCGACTATCCCGCATCGGCGTGCTCGATCGTCGTCGCGTGCGACGGCTGCACCGACGATACCGCGGCGATCGCACGCGGCTTCGCTGATGCCGATCCGCGCATCGCGGTGCTCGAGTTCGCGATGCGGCGCGGCAAAGCCGCCTGCCTCAACGATGCGATCGCGGCGGCCGGCGGCGAGATTCTCGTGCTCACCGACGTGCGTCAGCGCCTGGCGGATGATGTGCTGCGCGTCTTCGCGGCGGCGTTCGCGGATCGCGACGTCGGCGCGGTCAGCGGCGAGCTGCGCTTCGAGCAGTCTGAAACCGGATTCTCGGAATCGGTCGGCGCGTACTGGCGCTACGAAACGCTGCTGCGCCTGTCCGAAAGCCGCTCCGGATCGGTCGTCGGCGTCTCCGGTGCGCTCTACTCGATGCGCCGCTCGCTGTTCGTGCCGATTCCGGCCGGCACGGTGCTCGACGACGTGTTGATCCCGATGAACATCGTGCGCGCGGGTGGGCGTGTCGTGCTCGAGCCCGGCGCCGTGGGCTGGGACCGGCATTCCGGCACGCCGGCCGAGGAGCGGCGACGCAAGATCCGCACGCTCGCCGGCAATCTACAGCTGTTGCAACTCGCGCCGTGGCTCGCGAGTCCGCGAACGAATCCGCTCTGGTTCCGTTTCTTCTGCCACAAGTTGCTGAGGCTCGCGGCACCGTGGCTGATCGTGCTGCTGACCATCGCGGCCGCGGCGCTCTGCGGCACGAACGTCTTTTATGCAGCCTGCTTCGGTGCATGCGTGCTCGGATTCGGCCTGTTCCTGGCCGGCGCTTGCGTGCCGACGCTCGTGCACGGGGCGCCGATGCGCCTCATAATGGCTTTCGGCTACCTCAACCTCTTCGCCGCCCAAGCGCTCGTCGCCTTCATGCGCAACCGGAAGCTTCATCTATGGTGACGGCGCGGGGACGGGTTCTCCTTCGGGCGGGGACGTTGCAAGCAGGCAGCATGTCGGGGCGCATGCGTTGCGCAAACACGGGCCTACCTCCGCTGCGCAGCCCGCAGCTGGCGGGCTGAAGCAGGGAAGCGCGCATGTTCTTCTGGATGCTGGTCTACCTCGCGCTGGTGATCGTGCGACCGCAGGAATATCCGGCGCTGGTCGACGCCGGCCTGCCGTTGCTGCCGGCAACGCTCGCGCTCGCGTTTCTGTTCTGGCTCGCCGGCAGGAAGTCGTTCGCGGCGCCGCAGTATCTTCTGATCGTCGCGTTCCTCGCCGTCATCGTGCTTTCGGAGGCCGCGAACGGATTGCTCGGCATAGCGCTCGAGCAGCTGACGCGATTCGCGCCGACCGTGCTCGCTTTCGTGATCATGGCAAACGCGGCGACGACGCAGCGTCGCGTACTCGCCTTCATGGCCGTCTTCGCCGCTTGCTCGGCCGTGCTCGCGTTGCACGGCATCGAGCAGAAGCACCTCGGCGTCGGCTGGACCGGAATGCCGCTGGTCGAGGGCAACCGCATCCAGTACATCGGCATCTTCAGTGATCCGAACGACCTCGGCCTACTGTTCGTCGCGGCGTTGCCGATGGCCTGGCATCTCGCCGGCAGGGGTGGACTGCTCGGGCTGCTGCGGCTCATGTGGCTGGCGATCGTCGGAGTGCTTCTGTACGGCACCTACCTCACGAACTCGCGCGGCGCGCTCCTCGCCGTCGCGGCGATGGTCGGCATCTACGTATGGCGTCGATACGGCCTCATCGCGGCGGCCGTGTGCGGCGGCGCCGGCATGGCGCTGATGAGCATGCTGCCGTCGCGCCTGCAGGATCTCGACGCGAGCGAGTCGTCGGCCGCCGGCCGCGTCGACGCGTGGTACGAAGGCTTCCAGATGTTCATCGGCCAGCCGTTGTTCGGCGTAGGGGCCGGAAATTTCACCGACTACAATTATCTGACCGCGCACAATTCGTTCGTGCTGGTGCTCTCGGAGACCGGCTACGTCGGCTTCACGATCTGGCTCGCTTTCGTCGGCTACTGCTTCATCATGATGTATACGATCCTGCGCCATCGCCCGCCATTGCCCGACGCCGCCGCCGTGGCCGCGTGGAAGACCGAGCAGTCGCTGGCGCTTGCGCTCTTCGTTGCGCTGATCGGATTCTTCGTCGCCGCGTTTTTCCTGAGCCGCAGCTACGTGATCATCCTGTATCTCGTCGCCGCGCTCGTCGTCGGCGATTACACGACGGCACGCGGCAGATTCCCGACGCTGCCTGCATTCTCGATGCGCGATCACTGGATGCGCTGGATGGCGACGTCCGCGATCGCGATCGTCGTGCTCTATGTTCTGGTGCGGGTGCTGTTGTGAGCGCCCGCGCACAGGCGGTGCGAAACACGCTGTTCTCGTCGGTCGGCATCTACACCGAGTACCTGCTCGGCATGCTCGTGTCGATCGTGATCGCGCGCCACCTCGGCCCGAAGAGCTTCGGCACCTACGCGCTTGCGGTCTGGATGGTCAGCCTCGGCGTCGCCGCGACGAGCTCGGGCAGCGCGGCCGCAGTCACCAAGTTCGTCGCCGAGCTGCGCGGCGCCGGCCGCGAAGACCTGATCGCGCCGCTGCTCACGTATCTGCGGCGTCGGCAGCTGTTCTACGTCGTCGGCGTCGCGGTCGTCGGCGCGGGTGTGCTGCTCGCCGCCGGCAATCGCATCGCGCCCACTCTCGATCACCTCATGTTGTACGCGCTGCTGGTCACCGCGGTGTCGCTGCGTGCGCCGTACATGTTCAACGTGAACGTCGCGAAGGGATTCGAGAACTTCCGCGCGACCGCCACGATCGCCGCGGTCGCGACGCCGATCAATCTCGCGCTGGCGACTTCGGCCTGGCTGCTCGATGCGCCGGTCGAAGGATTTCTCGCCGCTTACGCGATCTCGAGCGCCGTGTTCTATCTGATCTCGCGCCAGCAAATCGCCCGATTCGCACCGAAGGCGACCGGCGAGGAAGAGCCGTTGCCGCCGGAGCTGCTGCGCCGTATCCGCCGCCACATCCGCATCACGACGGCCGGGTTCACGCTGTCGTTCTTCACGGCCAGCGAGATGGAGGTCGCGCTTCTCGGCATGTTCGACACGGTCGCCTCGGCCGGACAATACAAGGTCGGATTCCAGCTCGCGAGCGGCGCGTCGCTGCTCGTGCCCGGCGTCTTCGCGGCGATCCTGCTGCCGATGATGGCGACGTCGCTGAGCCAGGGCCGCGAAGTCGCCGTGCGCCGCTTTTCCGCATCGACGGTCTATCTCGCGCTGCTGTCGGCGCCGCTGATCGCGTTCGGTCTCCTGCTCGCGCATCCGACGATCCTGTTCCTGTACGGCACCGCCTATGCGGCGGCCGTGCCCGTGCTCGCCGCATGTCTGTACAGCGGAAGCCTCTCGACGATCGCCCAGTCCGCGCAGAGCCTCCTGATGAGCGCCGACCACCAGCACAGCATGCTGATGGTGTCGGTCGTTTGCGGAATCCTGAAGACGACCCTCGGCATCCTCCTGATCATGCGCTTCGGCCTGCACGGCGCCGTCATGTCTAGCATCGTCGTGGCATCGGTGTATTTCGCGCTCTACATGACCGTCGGCCTACGCGTCAGCGGCGCGCGCTTCCCGTGGCGGAGGATTTCGCGAGTGCTTCTCGCCGGCATCGGAGCGATCGCGATTGCGTATCCGTTGTCGCTGCTGACGCAGCCGCTCGCGGCGCTGCTCGCCGGCGGAGCGACGCTCGCGCTCGCGTACGCGCTGCTGACTTTCGCATTCGGATGCTGGAGCCGCGCCGACATCGAGTACATCAAGGGCCTGCACCGGCGCGTCGCCGCGGACCGTCCGCGCGCGCTGGCCGGCTTCCTCGACTGGGCGAGAGCACGCGCCGCAGAGGATTTCCTGTGAGCGCCGCCTACGAGCGCCTGTTCCGGGGCGCGCTGTTTCCTTTCTACGAAGGCGTCCTGCGCCGCCGCAAGACGCTCGCCTACCTCGCCGAGTACGAGCGCCTCCAGTGGCGCTCGGCGGACGAGATCGCCGACCTGCAATGGCGCAAGCTGAAGGCGCTGCTTGCGCATTGCCATAGCGAAGTGCCGTACTACCGGCGCCGCTGGGACGCGATCGGCGCGACACCCGCGGACATCCGCACGCGCGAGGATTTCGCGCGATTGCCGATGCTGACCAAGCGCGACATTCGCGAGAACTTCGATGATCTCGTCGCGTCCTCGTGGCGCGGCCGCCTGCTCTTCAAGGCGACCGGAGGCTCGACCGGCGAGCCGCTGCGCTTCGGTTACACGCGCGAAAGCAACGAACGGCGCATGGCGGTGATGTGGCGCGGCTACGCCTGGGCGGGTGCGCGCATGGGCCGGCGCACGCTGTATCTGTGGGGCGGCGCGGTCGGCGCGCCGCGTCCGCTGCATCAGCTCAAGGATCGCCTCTATCACGCCGCATTCGGACGGCGCATGCTCGACACATTCCGTCTCAGCGAGAGCAATCTCGTCGAATACGCGAACGCCGTCGACGCATACCGGCCGGAGATCATCGTCGCGTACGTCGGCCCGCTGGTCCGCGTCGCGCAGTGGATGCTTGCCGTGAACCGGCGCGTGACGTCGCCGGAATCGATCCTCTGCGGCGCCGAGGCGCTTCACGAGCATCAGCGCGAGATCGTCGAGCGCGCATTCGGCTGTCCGGTCTACAACACCTATGGATGCCGCGAGTTCATGCTGATCGCGTCCGAATGCGAGCGTCGCGACGGCTTGCACGTCAACGCGGATCACCTCGTCGTCGAGACCGTGCCGAACGCCGGCATGAACGGCGGCGCAGGCGACGTCGTGATCACCGATCTGCACAACGAAGGCATGCCGTTCATCCGCTACGCGAACGGCGACCTTGCGACGCCGAAGGCGACGGCGTGCGCGTGCGGCCGCGGCCTGCCGCTGCTCGCGCGCGTCGACGGCCGCAAGCTCGACGCGATCCGCACGCGCGACGGCCGGCTGCTGCCGGGCGAATTCTTCCCGCACATGCTGAAGGACGTGGCCGGCGTAGAACGCTTCCAGGTCGTCCAGCGCAGCCTCGACGCGATCGACATCCGCATCGTGCGCGGGCCCGCGTTCGGCGAGGCATCGCTCGAGCATGCGCGGCACGAGATCGCCAAGGTGCTCGGCGATTCGGTTCGCGTGCAATTCGAGCTCGTCGACGCCATCGCGCTGACGCCTTCCGGCAAGCTGCGCGTGACGGTCTGCGAGATCGCCGATGAGCCGAAGGCGGCGCCGTGAACATCACGCACGTCGTCGAGAACCTCAACCGCGGCGGTCTGGAGCGGGTCGTCATCGACCTCGTCGTCGAGCAGCAGCGCGCGGGACATGCCTGCCAGGTCGTCTGCCTGTTCGAGAAGGGACTGCTTGCCGTCGAGATCGAGCGTCACGGCGTGCCGGTGCTGAGTTGCGACAAACGCGTAGGCCCGGATCTGCGCGCGATCCGTCGGCTGCGCGATTCGCTGCGTCGGCATCGCACCGAAGTGCTTCACTCGCACAACATGATCGCGCACTACCACGCGGTGCCGGCGTCGCTCGGACTGCCGATCCGGCACGTGCTCAACACGCGACACGGCATGGGCGCGCTGCGCGCGGCGAGCCGCCGCGAATGGCTCTATCGGCGCTGCATGAGCCGCACCGATCACGTGGTGACGGTCTGCGAGCGCGCGCGCGACGATCTCGTCGCAAGGCGCATGGCGCCGGAAGGCAAGCTCGTCGTCGTCCCGAACGGCATCGAAGTGACGCGCTTCGCCGCCGCGTCGGACGAGACGCGCGCGGCGCTGGCGCGCGAGCTCGGTGCGGCGCCGTCGGCGCGCATCGTCGGCACCGTCGGCCGACTCAACTGGGCCAAGGATCTGACCACGCTGATTCGCGCATACGCGCTCGTGCGCGAGCGCGTTCCGGACTCCGTGCTGGCGATCGTCGGCGACGGCGCCGATCGCGACAAGCTCGCCGCGTCCGCGGAGGAAGCCGGCGTCGCGTCGTTCGTGCGCTTCCTCGGCGATCGCGGCGATGTCGCCGCGCTGTTGCGCGGATTCGACGTGTTCGCGATGTCGTCCGTCTCGGAAGGCTATTCGATCGCGCTGCTCGAAGCGTGCGCGTCCGCATTGCCGATCGTCGCAACCGATGTCGGCGGCAACGCCGAGATCGTGCGCGACGGCCGCAACGGACGCATCGTACCGCCGCGCGATGCGTCCGCGCTCGCACAGGCGATCGTCGAGATGCTCGCCGATCCCCGGCGCGCGGCCGCGATGGGGCTCGCCGGCCGCGAATGGGCGCTCGACGAAGCCTCGCTTCGGAGCATGACCTCGCGCTATCTCGCGCTCTATGCGCAAGGCGCGAGCGCATGAGCGCGCGCTCGCGATGCACGGGTCTCGGCGAGAGCGAGGAAGCCGCATGATCGAGACCGCGCGACTCAGGATCCTCGCCCTGACCAATCTCTTCCCGAGCCCGTGGGATCCGCGGCGCGCTGCGTTCAACCGCCAGCAATTCGAGCGGCTCGGACGCGTGCACGACGTATCGGTGCGGGTCGCCGTGAACTTTCTCGACCGCCTGCGCGGGCGTCGGGGTGATCCCGGCACGCGAATCGCGGCCGACTGTTTCACGTTCGTGTATCCGCCCGGCTTCGCGCGCCCGCTGCATGCGGCGTTCTGGTACGCCTCGCTGATGCTGCAGGGCGGCTGGCGGATTCGCAGAGGCGAATACGACTGCCTGCTCGCGAGCTGGGCGTCGCCCGATGCGGTCGCAGTTTCCTGGCTCGCGAGGCGCTTGCGCGTGCCGTACGTCGTCAAAGTGCACGGCAGCGATCTCAACACGCAGGCCGAGCAGCCGCTGCGGCGTCGCCAGATCGCTCGTGCGCTCCAGGAAGCGCACGGCGTCATCGCGGTCAGCCGCGCGCTGGCCGAAAAGGCCGTCGAGCTGGGCGCCGATCCCGCTCGCGTGCACACGATCTACAACGGTGTCGACGCGGACCGCTTCAGTCCGGGCTCGCGCGAAGAAGCGCGGCGCCGGCTGAAACTCGATGCCGGCGGTCCGATCGTGCTGTACGTCGGCAACCTCAAGCTCAGCAAGGGCTGCCGCGATCTGCTCGATGCGTTTCCCGCCGTGCTCGGCCGGCATGCCGATGCGCGTCTTTTC
>DASZWL010000104.1:0-16720 GCA_035546695.1 Rhodanobacteraceae bacterium
CGCGTGCGGCGCCGCGCGTTCGGGCTCGCGCTCCAGGGCGGCGCGCTCGGCGTGCTGCTGATGACGGTGTTCGCGGCGTTCCGCGTCTACGCATTGATTCCGGCGACGCCTGCGTTCGCGGCGATGATCGCGCTCGTCGCATCGGCCGGCGCGCTCGCGGTCGCGCAGGATGCGCTCGCGCTTGCGCTCTTCGGCACGCTGGCCGGGTTCGCCGCGCCAATCCTGATCTCGACCGGCGCCGGCGATCATGTCGTGCTGTTCTCTTACTACGCGATCCTCGATCTCGGCATCGTCGCGATCGCGCTGCGCAAATCATGGCGCGCGTTGAATCTCGTCGGATTCGCGTTCACATGGATCATCGGCACGGCCTGGGGCGTGCTCCGCTACGAGCCCGTGCTGTTCGACACGACGGAACCGTTCCTGATCGCGTTCTTCGCGATCTATCTCGCGATACCGATCCTGCATGCGCGTCAGCGGACGGTTGCATCGGGCAGCGAAGGATTCGTCGACGGCACGCTCGTGTTCGGCAATCCGCTGATCGCGTTCCTGCTGCAAGCCGCGCTGCTCGACGGTGCGCGGCGGCCGCTCGCGATCTCTGCGCTCGTGCTCGCAGCCGTTTATGCGGTTCTCGCCGCGCTGTTGCGCCGTCCGATCTTCAGCGCGTTGCGCGCGTCGTTCGCCGTGCTCGCCGCCGGCTTCGCGACGCTCGCGATCCCGCTCGCGCTGAGCGCGCGAACGACCGCATGCACGTTCGCGCTCGAAGGCGCGGCGCTGATATGGCTCGGATTCCGGCAACAGCGCCGGCTGCCGCGCTGGAGCGGACTCGCATTGCAGGCGCTCGCCGTCGTCGCGTTCTTCGTCGCGCTGGCGAACGGCGCCGCGAGCGCCGATACGACGCCGATCGCGAATGGCACTTTCGCGAGCGCCCTACTGATCGTCGGCGCTGTATTCGCGAGCGCGGCGCTGTATGCACGCAACGGCGCGAACGCCTCGCTGGCCCTCTTGCTCTATCTCGCCGGTCTCGCCGGATGGATCGCCACAGGCTTCCGCGAGACTTACCGCTTCGTGCCGCCGACGTTCGAACCGTACGCGCTGCTCGGCTTCGCCGCCGTGACCGCCGCGCTCGCCGGCATCGCGTGGCGATCGATGCATCGCCCGGCCCTCGCATGGACCGTCGCGGCCGTCTTCGTCGCAACGGTCGTCATCGCGATCGGCTTCGGCATCGACGACGTCCGGCCGTTAGCGAGCTGGGGACTCGGTGCGTTCGGGCTCTTTGCCGTCGCAGGCGGCGCCGCGCTCGCGCTGGCGAGAGACGCATCGCGCGGCGCGCTGCGGCTTGCGCATTCGGGCTGGATCTGGACATGGACGATCGCTGCATCGATCGCGCTGCTGCAACTCACGCGCGACGCCGATCTCGGCGCGGGATGGCAGGATGCCACGACGCTGCTGCCGCTGCTCGTGGCGTGGTCGCTCGCGATCTTCCGCCCCGCAGGGATCGCGCCGCCGCTCGGCGATCGCTTCGCCGAATGGCGCACGTGGTTGTGCGCATCGCAAGCCGTCGTCGCGCTGACCGCGTTCCTCGATCTCTTGTCGCACGCGGGCGATACGACGCCGGTGCGCTACATTCCGCTGCTGAATCCCGTCGAGATCGCGGAGCTCGCGATCCTGTTCTGCACGTCGCGCTGGCTTGCCGATCCCGCGATCGACAAGGATCTCGCGCGAAGCCGGTTCGCGATCGTCGCGGGAGCCGGATTCCTGTTCGTGACGGTCGCGACGTTGCGCGCCGTGCATCATCTCGCCGGCGCGCCTTGGGATGCACGCATCGTCGATTCCGCTGTCGCGCAGACCGCGTTGACGCTGGTCTGGAGCGCGCTCGGCGTCGTCGGCTGGGTCTGGGGCTCGCGGCGCGGCAGCCGGCCGCTCTGGCTCGCGGGCGCCGCATTGATGGCGATCGTGCTCGCGAAATTGCTGCTCGTCGATCGCACGCATCTCGGCAGCGCGTTCGGCATCGCCTCGTTCATCGCGTACGGATTGCTCTGCACGCTCATCGGCTATGTCGCGCCGGCGCCGCCGCGCACCGCCGCGGCGAAATGATCGCGCTCATACGCGGCGCTTGCGGCGCGCCTCGAAGACTTTCGCGTATTTGAGGAACACGTAGAACGCGCCGACGACGGCGCTGACGAAGCCGGCCCAGCCGTTGAGGAAATAACGCTTCAGAAGATACTGGCGCAGGAAGAACAGCGGCGGATAGAGCACCATGCGCGCTGCGACGAAGCGCTGTCCGCGCGCGATCTTGTGCGCGACCATCGCGCTCGAATAGCGATTGATCTTGTCGACGCGCGCGGCGATGTCCGCGTCTCCGTCGTTGACGAAATCGGCGCCCGAGAGCGTCGCCACCGGTCCGTCGGCGACGACCGACGCGTGCACGGGAACGGCGTTCATGCTTGCGCGCCGCCGATCGAACAGGCGCAGGTGATCGTTGCGCCACGAGAGGCGGTGCTGCACGGTCCAGAACATCCGCTCGCGTCTCGGCAGGCGATAGCCGGCGACGGCGGGCGCGGTCAATGCATCCTCGATGATCTCGCGCGTGCCGGGCGACAGCACTTCGTCGGCGTCGAGGTTCAGCACCCAGTCGTGGCTCGCCATGTCGATCGCGCGCTGCTTCTGCGGCCCGTAGTCGTCGAACGCGTGCGCCGCGATGCGTGCGCCGTGGCGCTTCGCGATCTCGACGGTCGCGTCGGTCGATCCGGAATCGAGCACGACGATCTCGTCGGCCCAGTCGACCGCCGAAAGACAGCGATCGAGCGTGTCGGCGTTGTTGAACGTGATGACGACGACCGACAGCGGCTCACGCATCGACGCTTTCCTCTCGCGCGCCGAGCGCCGCGCAGTAGAGCGAGATGAGCCACCAGAAGAGAAGTCCCCACCACGCCGAGTAGAACGCGAAATGCGTGTTCAGCGGAAAGCCCATCGCGACGAGAGCGAGCGCGGGCGCGCGGGCGCGTTCGCGCGCAAGCGCATCGGCGCGCCGCCACGCGCGCACGGCGACGAATGCGCCGGCGATCCAGAACGCGAGGCCGATCAGTCCCGTCTCGCTTAGTACCTCGAGCACGATCTGATGCGCATGCGAGGCGCCGGTGTCGCTGGCGCGGTCGACGAACGCATCCTTCGGCGCTGCGTATTGCGGATATGCGTAACGGAAACCGCGCACGCCGACGCCGGTCGCAGGGTGCGCCTCCCACATCGAGAGCGCCGTGCGCCAGATGCTGAGGCGGCCCGCCGATGCCGTGTCGACCGCGCTCTCGGTGCCGTCGAGCGCGAGCAGGCTGCGCGCGACGCGTGCGTCGAAGCCGTGAGAATCGTGCAGTGCGGCCGCGCCGATACCGGCGATCAGCACGGCCGCGATCGCAATCGCGAGCGCGAAGCGACCGATGTTGCGCGTTTCGCGCCACGCGATGACGCAGCAGACGAGCGCATACATCAGCCACGCGGCGCGCGATCCGGCGAGGAGGATCGGCACGGCGAGCGCGACGAACATGACCGCGAGCCCGCGCCAGCCGAACCGCTCGCGCGCGGCGACGAGGACGAACGGCGACAGCACCGCGAGCACCGGACCGAGCTTCAGGTTGCCCTTGCCGAAGATGCCGGACAGACGCTCGGCTTCAGCGGCGCCGCCGAGGCCGTAGCCGGTCGTCATCTGCACGAACGCGTCGACGATCCAGAGCGAGACGACGATCGCGACCGCGAGCACGACGCCGTTCCAGACGCGCGCTTCGCGCAAGGCGAAAATCGCGAACAGCGCGAACGGCAGGAAGCGGAGCGTCGTCGCGACGGTCGACCACGTTCGCTCGGGTGCGATCGCGCCGAAGCCCGAGATCAGCGCCGGAATCCAGTAGCACGCGAACAGGACGATCGCGAGAACGTTCGCGCGACCTCGCACGTCGATGCGGCCGCGCGCAACGAGAACGAGCGCCGCGAGCGCGCCGATCGCGATCGGAAGCTCCGACGCGCGGCCGATCGGCAGCAGCACGACGACCGCGAGCACGATGACGAGCGGCCACATTCCATCGCGAAGCGGCGAACGCGGATTCACAAGGCACTCCGGATACGATCGGCGCAGAGGCGACGCGAAGGGCGACGCTGTCGTGCGGCCCGCCGATTCTAGGGGAAGCGACGACGGACCTGCATGATGCCGTGGCAACGTCGGCGGCGCTCGCGCAGAGCGGACGCGCGCTCGTCAACGCGAGGCGACGACGTCCTCGTACATCGCGAGCGTCGCTTCCTGCATATCCGCGAGCCGGTAGCGTTGCAGTGGCGCGATCGCCGGCGCGCGGTGCAGAAGCTCCGCCGCGCGCTCGACGAGCCGCGCGCGATCGCCGGGCGCGACGCGGCCCGCGGGATAGAGATCGGACAGAAGCTCGCCGACGCCGCCGTGATCGTAGCCGAGCACCGGCCGGCACAACGAAAGCGCCTCGATGACGGTGCGCCCGAACGCCTCGGGCTTGGCGGACAGTTGCAGCACGAGCGAAGAGATCGCGTAGACATCGCGTACGTCGTCGCGCGGCGCGCTGATCGCAAGACGCTCGTAGACGTCGCGCGCCATCGCGAGCTCGGTGAGCTCGGCGATATAGCGCTCGCGGCCGGGCTGATGCGCGCCGAGCAGCAGCAGCGCGACCTCGATGCCGCGCGCCTTCAGATCCGCGACGAGCTCGATCGCATCGGCGTGTCCCTTGAGCCGTGTGCCGCGTCCCGGCAGCGTCAAGAGCGGCACGCCTTCGAGCTGCGGAAATTCCGCGAAGAACCATTCGCGCCACGAATCGCCGGGCTGATAGCCGTAAGGAAACGCTTCGGCGTCGACGCCGCGCGGAATCACGATCAGCTTCGCGGGATCGGTGCGCGGATAGTGATGCAGGAGATGATCGCGCACGGTGTTCGAGACGCAGACCACGCGCTCGCCGCGCGTCATGATCGCGCTGTACCAGCCCGGCGTGTTGAGGCCGTGCGCGGTCGTTACGAAATGCGGACGCGGCGTGAGCCCGCGAACGGCGAGCCAGCCGAGCCACGCCGGCACGCGCGAGCGCGCGTGCACGATGTCGGCCTGCTCGCGGCGGATCAGCTCGCGCAGCGGCGCGATCTGGCGCAGCGTGCCGAGCGACTTCTTCGCGATCGGCATCTCGACGTGCTCGCTGCCTTCGGCGACGAGCCGCGCGGCGAGCTTGCCGCCCGAGGAAACGACGATCGAGCGATGACCGGCCGCGACGAGCGCGCGCGCGATCTCGACGGCCGAGCGCTCCGCGCCGCCCGTTTCGAGTGCGGGGACGAGCTGGATGACGGTCAGTCGGCGCGCGCTGGCCATTCAGTCGACGAGCACGTAGTCGGCGCCGCAGTACGGACACTTCGCGCGCCCGCCGTCTTCGACGATCGGGAGGTACACCTTCGGATGCGAATTCCACAACGACATCGCCGGCATCGGGCACGACAGCGGCAGATCCGCGCGCGTGACCTCGTAAAGGTTCTGGGCGTTGGCGGGAATCCGCTTTTCCGCGGCGGGGTTCGGGCGGGACATGGACGCGAGCTCTCGATGAATACCTTCTGCAAGTTTACCAGCAGGAGCCGTGCCAACTTTTACCGTGATCGAGGTCGCAGGATACCTGCGCAATGGCCGTCAGTTCGGCTCAGTGTCTTTGGGCCTAGAATGCCGGACCGGCGCCTCGCCAAGGCGCCGAAAATCGAGACCGGGAGGGAAACGGATGGACTTCAACAAGCTCATCGCGCGCGTCAAGGCGATCCTGACGACGCCGAAAACTGAATGGCCGGTCATCGCGGCGGAACCCGCGACCGTGGCCGATCTGTACAAGAACTACATCATCTGGCTCGCGGCGATCCCCGCGGTCTGCCAGTTCATCAAGGGCAGCTTCATCGGCTACGGCATGCTCGGCGTGCACTATCGGACGCCGATCGGCGCAGGCCTGACGGCTCTCGTCATCGGCTACGTGCTCTCGCTGGTGCTGGTCTACGTCGTCGCGCTGATCGTCGACGCGCTGGCGCCGACGTTCTCGGGCCAGAAGAACCAGGTTCAGGCGCTGAAGGCCGTCGCCTACTCGTGGACCGCGAGCTGGGTCGCCGGCATCGCCGCGCTGATCCCCTGGCTCGGCTTCCTGATCATGCTGGCGGCGCTGGTCTACGGCATCTACCTCCTCTATCTCGGCCTGCCGGCCACGATGAAATCGCCGCCTGACAAGGCCGGCGGCTATACCGCCGTGACGATCGTCATCGCGATCGTGCTGAGCTGGATCATCGGGCTCGTCATCGCCGGCGTCATCGGCACCGGCGCGCTGATGGGCGGTGCCGCCAACAGCCTCGGCCAGATCGGGGGCAGCGAGGTGACGATCGACAAGGACTCCACGCTCGGCAAGCTCGACGCGTGGAGCAAGAAGATGGAAGAGGCCGGCAAGCAGATGGACGCCGCGCAGAAATCCGGCGACAAGGACGCGCAGAGCCAGGCGCTCGGCAAGATCGTCGGCGCTGCGCTCGGCGGCGGCGATCAGGTCGAGGCGCTCGCGCCGGACCTCCTGAAGCCTTTCGTGCCGGAGACGCTCGGCGGCATGAAGCGCACCGATTTCTCCGCCGAGCGCAACGGCGCGATGGGCATGCAGGTCTCCGAAGCGCATGCAACGTATTCGGACGGCGCGAACCGCTCGCTGCGCCTCGAGGTGACGGACACGGGCTCGGCCAAGGGCTTCCTCTCGCTCGCCGGCTGGGCCGCCGTGCAGAACGACAAGGAAACCGATCACGGCTACGAGAAAACCTACAAGGACGGCGGCCGCCTCGTCCACGAGCAGTGGGACGGTTCCAGCAAGTCCGGCGAGTACGGCGTCGTGCTCGGCGACCGCTTCGCCGTGAAGGTTTCCGGCGATGCCGACAGCATGGATCAGCTGAAAGCCGCCATCGGCAGCCTCAATCTTTCAGGCCTCGAGGCCATGAAGGACGTCGGCGTCAAGAAAGGCTGATCGCGAAGCGCTGCGCTTCGCTTCGTATCGGCGCAAATCCTGCCGGCAACGACGATTCTTGATCCGGACCGGCCGGTCGGCGGCGCTTCGCAGCGCCGCCGTGATGCTTGATGAGTCACTCAGCCGCGATGCGACGCGGCGCGCGCCCTACTTCGCCGACGGCTTCGGACCCGTCGCGAAAGCTTTCGACTCGATCGCCTCGGTGACGATGTGGATCTTCACGTCGTCGCCGACGGCGGGCACGTACTTCGTGACGCCGAAATCGGAGCGCTTGATCGTCGCCGTCGCGGTGAAGCCCGCGGCCGGCGCCTTGCGCATCGGATGCTCGCCGACCTTGACGACATCGACGTCGAGCGTCACCGGCTTCGTGACGCCATGCAGCGTGAAATCGCCCGTTACCTTGAGCTTGTCCGGCGTCGCGCCGCGCTCGACGTGCGTGCTCTTGAACGTCGCGGTCGGATACTTGGCGGCATCGAAATAGTCGGAACCGGCGAGCTCGCCGTCGAGCTTCTTGACGTTGCTGTTCACGCTGTCCATCGAGATCGTCGCGGTAACCGACGACTTCGTCGGATCGGCCTCGTCGAAATCGAGCTTGCCCTCGACCTTGCCGAACTGGCCGGTCAGGTTGGAGAAGCCGAAATGGTTCCAGACGAACTGGACCTGCGTGTGGTTCGGATCCAGCGTGTAGGTCGTGGCGAATGCGGAAGCGGAAACAGAGGCGAGCAGGAAAGCGGAAGCAATCAGGCAACGGCGGAGCATGTCGGTCCTCGTAGGCGGATGCGGGGACGCACGGCGCGAAGCCGTGGCGGTTGAACGATCCTACTAGGAAAGTGCTGCCTGAATTGTTTCTTCTGGGGAACAGTGCGTCGTGCGGGAGTGTTCGTCCGCGCGACATCGTGCGTCGCGCATTCGAGCCATCACGGGCGCGGATCTCAAATCGATGCGCGTGCGGCGCTCCCGCAATCGCGGGCCTCGTGATCGTGGATCGGAAAGTATCCGGCATTCCGGTTCTTCCGGAATGCCGGATCTTCGTTCAGGGCGAGCGCTTCATTGACAAGGCAGATCGCCGGAGCCGACGGGGTCGAAGCCGTCGCGCAGCAGGATGTCGTCGGCAGGCAGCACCTGGAACACGACGTTTTCGCTCGCGCTTGCGCCGCCGGGGGCCGACACCGTCGCGGTGAGCGTCGACGTGAACGTGCCGCTCGTCCCGAATGTTCCTGTGAGCAACGAACCGATGATCGACAACTGCGGCGGGAGACTCGTACCGGTGAATACCAGAGACGGCTGACCCGGTGGCGGCGCGAACAGCAACGACAGATCGAGACTGTACGTTTCGTCGACGACGCCGATCTGCTTCGGCAGAACGCAGGTCACCGTCGGCGCGTCCCCGGAGCTCGTGACTTCGAACGATTGCTGCACCTGCGGTGCCGGCTGGTAGTTCACGCCACCGTTCGGACCGCCGCCCTGATTCGCGTCGATCGTGCAGGTACCTGATCCGATAAACGACACGAAATCATTGCTGATCGTGCAGACCGCGATCGATGCGTCGTCGATCGTCAGCACCACGGGCAACGCCGACGTCGCGGTTGCCGAAACCAGATACGCGGGATCGCCGACCATCGCATTGACTGGAGGCGACGACGTGAATGTGATCGTCTGCGGCGTCATGCCGCCCGAATCCTCCACTACGAACGACTGCTGCACCTGCGGCGCAGGCTTGTAGTTCACGCCGCCGCTGATGCCCCCGCCCTGATTCGCGTCGATCGTGCAGGTGCCGGCGCCGATGAACGACACGAAGCCGTTGCCGATCGTGCAGACCGTCGTGGACGCGTCATCTATCGTCAACACGACGGGCAACCCCGACGTGGCCGTCGCCATCGCGAGATAAGCGGGATCGCCGACCTTCGGATTGACCGGCGGCTGCGAAGTGAAGGCGATCGTTTGCGGCGTCGTGCCGCCGGAGTCGGCGACGGCGAACGACTGTTGCACCTGCGGCGCAGGCTTGTAATTCACGCCGCCGCTGATGCCCCCGCCCTGATTCGCGTCGATCGTGCACGTGCCGGGACCGATGAACGACACGAAGTCGTTGCCGATCGTGCACACCGTCGCCGAGGCGGCGTCGACGGTCAACACCACCGGCAATCCGGATGTGGCGGTTGCGGTGACGAAGTAGGCAATACCGCCGACCATCGCGTTGACGGGAGCCGCCGAAGTGAACGCGATCGTCTGCGGCGTCACGCCGCCCGAAGTCGCCACGTCGAACGACTGCTGTACCTGCGACGCCGGCGCGTAGTTCACTCCTCCGCTGATGCCGCCGCCCTGATCCGCGTCCACCGTGCAGGTGCCGGGGCCGATGAACGACACGGCGCCGTTGTTGATGCTGCAAACCGTCTTCGACGCCGCATCGATCGTCAGCACGACCGGCAAGTTCGAAGGCGTCGCCACAGCCGCCGCGAAATACGCCGGGCCACCGACACTCGCATTGTTCGGCGGCGACGACGTGAAGGCGATAGTCTGCAGCGCCATTCCACCGGAAGTTGCGACGACGAACGACTGTTGCACCTGCACGGCGGGGGCATAGTTGATGCCGCCGTTCATCCCGCCGCCCTGATTGGCGTCGATCGTGCAGGTGCCGGGGCCGATGAACGAAACGATGTCGTTCGCGATCGCGCACACCGTGTCGGAACCCGGATCGATCGAGAGCGCCACGTCCAGTCCCGAGCTGGCTGTCGCCATCGCGTGATACGTCGGGCCGCCAACGTGCGCGCCGTTCGGCACCACCGAGGTGAACTGGATCGTCTGCGCCGAACCTCCTCCACCGCCGCCACCGTTCACGGTCAGCTTCGCGCTGCTGCCGACCGCGTTCATGGCGTTGCCGCTGAACACGGTTCCGGTGTCGTTCGTTGCCGTCTCGTTGCCGACGACGGTGATGACGATGCTGCAACCGCCCGGCGGCACCGTGCCGCCGCTCAGCTTCGCGAAGGCACCGCCGGCCGGCACGTCTTCGATGAAGCCGCAACCGTCGCTGACGACCGGATTGCCGGGACCATCGTTGAGCAAGCCGGGCGGATATTGATCGTTTACCTGCACGCCGTCGATCGCCTCTCCGTTCGGATTCGTGAACGCGATCGTCATGCTCGACGTCATGCCCGGCGCGGCGAGCATCGAAGGATTGAACTGCTTCGATACGATCGGCGGATTCAACAGCGCTCCGGCACCGACGGTGACGGTCGCAGTGGGTGCCGTCGCGGCAGCGGCATTGGTGCTCGTGATCTGGCCGACGTCGCTGACCGAACTGCCGGAAGATGTTCCGATGACATCGATCTCGATCGTGCAAGAACCGTTCTGCGGAATCACGCCGCCGCTGCCGGCAAGCGCGATCGACGTATCGCCCGGCAGCGCCTGCAGAGTGCCGCCACAATCGGTGCTCGCGCCCGACTTGTTGGCGATATGCGCCGGCAGCGAGTACGCGTCGGCGAACTTCACGCCGGTGATCGCCGAGTTGTTCGCCGGCGGATTCGTCAGCTTGATCGATAGCTTCGCCGTGCCGCCGACGAGAACGTTTGCCGGCGTGAACGCGTGTTCGACGATCGGCGCCTGCAACGGCTGGCTGTCGATGACTTGCAACGCGCCCGATCCACCGGGACCGATCGCGGCATTGTCGCTCGCGACGGGACTCGTCTGAACCGCCCAGAAGCCGGACGCGGTTCCGATCACGTCGATGACGATGCTGCAATCCTGCCCCGCCGCGATCTTGCCTCCGCTCAGCACGACGGTCTTGTCGAGCGCGGGGACGTCTTCCGTGAACTGGCAGTCGTCGTTCTCGACCGGACTGCCCGTGCCGTTGACCATCGACGCAGAGGGATAGATCACACTCAACTGCACGCCGGTGATCTCGTTGGCGAGGTCGTTGTTGTGCAGAGTGATCGTCATCGCCGATCCGTCGCCGACGTGGATGGACTTCGGGTTGAACGAAATCGGTTGCACGGTCGGCGCGGCGATCGGCGGCGGACTGCCGTTGACGGTCAGCGTCGCACTATCCGGTGCGCCGGCGAGCGCATTGCTGCTCGTGACCGGGCCCGTCTGATTCGTCGAGGTCTTCGTGCCGACGACCGTGATCTCGACGGAGCAAGTCTGCCCGCCCGCAAGCGTGCCGCCGTCGAGCTTCGCCCATCCCAGATCGGCGGGCACGTCTTCGGTCGTGAAGCCGCAGTCGTCGTGCATGACCGGCAGGCCGCCGCCATTCCTGATGCCCGCGGGATAGACGTCGTCGAGCTTGATGCCGTGGATCGCGTTGTTCGGATCGGGATTCGTCAGCGTCAACGTCAGCGTCGACGTCGCATTCGGCGCCACGGTGTCCGGCACGAATTTCTTTTCCAGGATCGGAGCGGCGAGCAGGCCGCTGTCCGTCACCGTCAGCAGAGCGGGAACGTCGGCGGCCGTATCCGAATTGTTGCTCGTCACGGGACCCGTATGACTCCAGTCCGAGCCCGCCGACATACCGGCGATTTCGACGACGACGCTGCACGACTTGCCGACCGGGATCACGCCGCCGGAGAGCGAAACCTTGATGTCGCCCGGAATCGCCGTCAGCGTGCCGCCGCAATCGGTCGTCGCGCTCGCGCCGTTGACCATGTAGGACGACGGCGGATACAGGTCGGTGAACGTCACGTCGGTGACGGCCAATGCGTTTCCGGCGGGATTCGTCAGCGAGATCGTCAGCGTCGACGCGCCGCCGACGGCGATCGTGGACGGGCTGAAAATCTGCATCACGTTCGGCGCCGACTGGTGGTTCGCCGTGTTCGTGCTGTGCAGGGCGCCGGTGGCGCTTGCACCGGCTTCGGCGTTGCCGCTGGTGACGGGGCCGGTCATGTTCTGGATGGCCGCCGTTTTCGTCGGAATCGCTCCGACGACGATGCTGCAAGTACCGTTCGCCGGAATCGTGGCCCCGGTCAGGTTCAGCCATCCGGCACTGGCCTGAAGGTCCGCGTTTCCGCCGCAGGTGTTCGAGAACGGCGTATCGGAAGCATTGACGAGGAAGGCCGGATAGTTGTCGGCGAATGAGACGCCCGTGATGGCTCGGGCGTTCGGGTTCGTCAGCTTGATCGTCATCTGCGACGTTGCGCCGATGAATACGTTGTTGTTCGGCGAGAAGCTCTTGCTGACCGTCGGCGCGTGCATGACGAACACTTCGACCTCGCTCGCAGTGCAGGCCTTGAAGCTGTCGCAGACCTCCACGAGAAAGCTGTCCGTCGTCGCAGTCGAATCGGTATTCGTGTATTTGAAGGTTCCGTCCAGTTGGACGATGGCGTCGCCATGCTGCGGCGACGTCAGCTTCGTCACCCGAAGCGCATCGTTCGGTAGATCGGCATCGAGATCGTTGGCCAATAGCGTGCCGCCATCGACCGTCGCGTTCGCGCTTTGGCCCGGTAGCACTTCGACGATGTCCGCTTGCGGATCCGGCAGATGATCCTGCGGAGCATTCGTGATCGTGATCGTGACCGTAGCCGGCGTGCAGACGATGTAGGGATCGCAGGCCTCGTACGTGAAGCTGTCCGTGGTCACCGGTGGCGAGGAATAGGTGTTGGTGTATGTGAACGTGCCGTCCTGATTGAGCGTGACGGTCCCGTTTGCAGGATCCGTCAGCTTGATCGCCGCGAGTGTCTGCCCGTCGTAATCCGTATCGTTGTGCAGCACGCTGACGGCGCCGCCGATCAAACTGCTGGCTTGCCCGTTCGGCTGCACCTGGATCGCATCGGCGACCGCGAGGGGTGCCTGGTCCGCCGGCAAGCCACTACCCGCAACGATCTGGATGAGAACTTTCGCGATCGAGCACTCGCTCGACTTGTCGCAGGCGCTGTATTCGAAGTAGTCGACGGTCGCCGCCTGATTCGTATTGAGATAGTCGAAAGTTCCGTCGGCGTTCACGCGGACGTTTCCGGCGGTCGGCAACTTGACCAGGCTCGCCGTCAGCGAATCGCCGGCGTCGGGCTCGCGGTCGTTGGCGAGCACGCTCGTTGCGCCGCCGATCAGTGTGTCGGCGCTATGGCCCTTCTGGACGACCAGAGAGTCGTCCGCGGCGACCGGCGCAGTATTGTTGTCGACCCAGATGTCGACCCGCGCCGTCTCGCAGTCGACGCCGTCGCAGACCCAGTAGAGGAATGAATCGGACGAGCCGTCGGTGTTGCGGTAAATGAATGAGCCATCTGGATTGTTCAGGATGATCGCGCCATGTTCCGGCGGCGAGACCGGCGGCGAAGTGACGACCTGGAGAATGCTCGGCACGTTAGCGAGCGAATCGTTCGCTATCACTGCATCCAATCCGTTGGAGAGCAGCCTGGTCGCCTGACCGGGCCTCACCTTGATGAGATCGTTCTGGACATTTTCCTTGCCGTAAGGGTCGGTATTGCAGTTCGTGTTGCCGTACCAGGGGCTATGGCCCGTCGCGGCATCCCAGAACGCATCGCCGTGCGTCAACAGCTGATTCGGACACAGCGACGAGAAGCCGCCGGACAATGTGACCGGCGGCGTGGGGATCGAGCCCGAGAGTTCATTGCCGGCGACGCGGAACTGCGAAAGCTGCGGCAGCACCGGTATCGCGCCGACCAACCGATTGTTTTCGGCATCGAACACGTCGAGCCCGATCACGCTCGCGAGCGTCGGCAACGTACCGGACAGTTGGTTGTTCGAGACGTACACATTCTTGAGCCCGAGCGGCAGTTTCGGCAGCGGCCCGGAAAAGAAATTCTTCCGAAGGTCGAGCGTGATGAGATTCGAGAGACCGGAAATCTCCGGCACCGGCCCGGTCAACCTATTGGACGCGACGACGAACGAGGCAAGTTTCGAAAGCGCGCCGATCGGCGGCACGAAACCCGTCAGCTGGTTGTCGTCGAGCAGGACGATCTCGAGGTTCGCGAGACCGCCGAGATCGGGAAACGTGCCGGACAGCTTGTCGCCGCTCAGCAGAATCTTCTTGAGCGCAGGCAGCTGCGAGAAATCCGGAATCGGCGCGCTGGTCAACCCGGGGTTGTAGGAGAGGTCGAACGTCTCCAGCGCATCGAAGCCCTCCGTTGCGGTCGGCGACGGGATGAAGTTGCCGACGAGATGGTTCGCCGAGAGATCGATTTCGATGACCTTCGTCTTGCCGGGATCGCACTTGACTCCGTACCACGAGCATTCGTTCGCCTGCTCCAGCCAGTGGGCATTGTTGAACCACCCGGGGCCACTCGTGTTGTTGTAGAGATCGATCAGTGCCGCACGCGCCTCGGGGCTGACGTCGGCTCGCGCCGGCGCCATCTGGAGGACTGCAAGCAGCGCAAGGAGACCGCCTGCTGCGAATCGGCGCCAGCGCTCGCAACCGTGCGAAAAACGACGAACCGGCTTGCCCCGGCCTGAAAACAGAACTGCGTTCATGAGAAGTACCCCCTCGAAATCCGGATCGGCATCGGAGGGGCGCGCATACCGACGAGCGGATGCGCCGCGCGAACGCGCGACGCGTGCGACGCCGGCTTGCGGCATCGCATCCCCCCACCCGGCGTGCGGCCCGTGCCCGCCTTCGAAGATGGACTACGAGATTCCGGAGAGGTCCGGACATTGCGGGATCGACGCGGGCGCTGCGGATCGCCAATCGGAGCTCGCAACCGAGGCGATGCGGCTGCCGCGGCGTCGTGCGTTACGCTAGCGAGGTGACGTCTCCGACATCGCCTTCATGCTGGGCACTCAGCGACGCCCGTGCCGGCAACCGGCGCCAGGCCGAAGCGCTCGCGCGGGCGCTCGGCGCGCAGTTCGAGACGCGATGCCTCGTGCTGCGCGAGCCGTGGAACACCTTCGCGCCGCGGCTCACGATCGGCGCGCACCATGCGATCCACGATGCGTCGGGCGCGCCTCTCGCGCCGCCGTGGCCCGATATCGCGATCGGCTGCGGCCGCCGCGCGGCACTGGCGACGCGCCTCCTGCACCGCTGGAGCGGTGGACGTACTTTCACCGTCCAGATCCTCGACCCGCGCATCGACGCCCGCGCGTTCGACGTCGTCATCGCACCGCAACACGACCGCATTCGCGGCGGCAACGTGATCGCCAGCATCGGCGCCTTGAATCCGGTCGACGCGGCATGGCTCGCGGAGGGCCGAACCGCGTTCGCCCCTCTCGCTGCACTGCCCTCGCCGAGGACGGCCGTGCTGATCGGCGCGACGAGCAGGGCGCAGACGCTCGATGCGCTCTATTTCAGGGCGCTCGCAGAACGCCTTCGCGCCTGGCACGCGGACGGCGGCGGCAGTTTTCTCGTCAGCACATCGCGGCGCACGCCTTCGGATGTCGTGCAGGAAATTCGCGCAGCATTCGCAACACTTCCGGGACCGTTCTGGTCAGGTCCGGACGACGGACCGAATCCCTATGCCGGCTTCCTCGGCTGGGCCGACCGCATCGTCGTGACGCCGGATTCGGTCAACATGATTTCCGAAGCCTGCGCGACCGGAAAGCCGGTCTACACGTTCGCGCCGCGTCCGATCGGAGGGAAGCTCGCGGAATTCCATCGCGAGCTGCGCGTGAGCGGGCATCTGCGCCTGATCGACGACACGTCGCAGCGGCCGTTGCCGCCGCCGCTTCGGGAAACGCGCGAGATCGCTGCGCTCGTGCGCCAGCGCTGGGTGGCGACGATGCTCGCTGCGCCCGACCTTGCAAGCCACGACACGAGCGAATGACCGTGGGCATCCGGGCCGGAACCGACTACGATTCCCGGCAGCATGAAATTCACCTGGGATCCCCGCAAGGCTGCCGCGAACCTCAAGAAGCATGGCGTTGCATTCAACGAAGCGTCGACGGTCTTCGCAGATCCGCTGTCAGCCACGATTCCCGATCCCGATCATTCGGCGGGTGAACACCGTTTCGTTACATTGGGCGTATCATCATCGAGTCGGCTTCTGGTGGTATGCCACACGGAAGGAGCCGGCTTCATTCGAATCATCAGCGCACGCCGCGCGACGCGTCATGAAAAAGACCGCTATGAAAGCTAAAAAGTCCAGGGACACCATGCGTGCCGAGTACGATTTCTCGAACGCCGCGCGCGGCAAATATCATCGCGCCGTCCGGGAAAATTCAAACGTGGTTGTTCTCGAGCCCGACATTGCCGCGCGCTTCAGGAACTCCCGCGCCGTCAACGAAGCTCTTCGTGCGGTTCTCAAGGCTGCAGAGCAGACGCAAGCTTGACTGCTTGCCCGTAGCGGCCGCCTGCTCGTCCTCCCGCGCCGCACACGTCGAAAAACACAGTCTCTTGCGCAGTGTTTGGTGCTTTCCGGCATCAGGCGCCGAGCAAGCCGGACGCGCGCACGATCCTGCGCACCGCTCCGGCCTGCCGCTCAAGCCCGGCATCGAGCGCCGTGATCCTCGATCGTCCGTCGAGCGTGCAAGCGATCGCGCGCGCGAGCAGCGTCGCGTGCGCTTCTGCGAGCGCATTCGCGTCTTCGTCGCCGAGCACGCCGGCTTCGGCCGCCGCCGCAATCAGCATGGGCGTGCTGCCGCTCGCGAGCAGCGCGGGCTTCGTTGCCGCGTGCAGCAGCACGATGCCTTGCAGCAGGAATTCGATGTCGACGAGCCCGCCGATGCCCTGCTTCAGGTCGAAGCGCTCGGCGTCCGAACGATCGCGCTCGGCGCGCCAGCGGGCGCGCATCGTGCCGATCTCCTCGCGCACGCGCGCGACATCGCGCGGCGCGGCG
>DASZWL010000105.1:0-2785 GCA_035546695.1 Rhodanobacteraceae bacterium
ACGCCGGCGACGAACTGGACCGCATTGTTCGCGCCGGGCGAGCGCGTGCGGCTGCGCTTCATCAACGGCGCGTCGATGACGTTCTTCGACGTGCGCATTCCGGGGCTGAAACTGCGCGTCGTCGCCGCCGACGGACAGGACATCGAACCCGTCACCGTCGATGAGCTCCGCATCGCGCCGGCCGAAACCTGCGACGTCATCGTCGAGCCGTCCGCCGATCGCGCGTACACGATCTTCGCGCAATCGATGGATCGCTCCGGCTATGCGCGCGGCACGCTCGCGCCGCAAGCAGGCATGGAAGCCGAAGTGCCGCGCCCCGATGCACGTCCGCTGCTGGCAATGCGCGACATGATGGGCGCGGCCGATCACTCGATGCGCCGGTCCACCCACGAATCGATGAAAGGCATGGAAGGAAGCTGCGGCGCGTCGATGGCATCGCAGCCTCACGGCGGAACGATGCATGTGGAAACGGCAGCATCGCATCGCCCGGCCGAATACGGACCCGGCGTCGACATGCGAGTCGATGCACCGCGCACGAATCTCGACGACCCCGGCGTCGGACTGCGCGACAACGGCCGCCGCGTATTGACCTATGCGGATCTGCGCACGATCGATTCGCCTATCGCCGCCGGCGCCGATCGCCAGATCGAGCTGCACCTGACCGGCCACATGATGCGCTACGTCTGGTCGTTCGACGGAAAGAAATTCTCCGATGCGGAGCCGATCCGCCTTCGCCACGGCGAATCCGTGCGCTTCGTGCTCGTCAACGACACGATGATGGCGCATCCGATCCACCTGCACGGCATGTGGAGCGAGCTCGAGACGCCCGACGGCGAATTCCTCGTGCGCAAGCACACGATCGTCGTGCAGCCCGCGCAGAAAGTGAGCTACCGCGTCAGCGCGGACGCGATCGGGCGCTGGGCGTATCACTGCCATCTGCTCTATCACATGGAAGCCGGGATGTTCCGCGAGGTCGAAGTCGCATGAGCGCACGGACGTTCCGATGCCGCATCGCGCCGATGCTGATCGCGCAGTTGCTCGCGACGGCCGCCACGGCGCAGCCTTGCGATGGGAACGAACCGGTTCATGCGCATTCGAGAGATACCGCATGCGCGGTCGAAGACGTCGCGACCGAAGCAAAAGCCGATCACGTCCCGCCGCCCGCGCCGGAACATCCGATGCCGGCTATGGACGCGCAGGCGATGCGAAGCGCGATGGCGATGGATGACTCGGCGCCGATCGCAACGATTCGTCTTGACCGGCTCGAGCACTCGGATTCCGATGATGGCGGTGCAGTGGCATGGAAAGTCGCCGCGTCGTTCGGCGACGATTTCGACAAGTTGCTGTTGCGCAGCGAAGGCGAGCGCGCGGACGGCCACACCGAGCGCGCGGACGCCGAAGTGCTCTGGGATCATGCGATCGCCGCGTTCTGGGATGCCGAGCTTGGTCTCCGCCAGGATTTCGGCCGCGGTGCGCATCGCACCTGGGCCGCGATCGGCGTGCAGGGGCTCGCGCCGTACGGATTCGAGATCGGCACGACCGCATACGCCGGCGCCGGCGGACGAACGGCGCTGCGATTCGAAGTCGACTATGAGCTCTTGCTGACGCAACACCTGATCTTGGAGCCGCGCATCGAGCTCAATGCGTACGGCAGGGACGATCTCGCCTCCCATGTCGGCTCCGGTATTTCCGACGCTGCGTTGGGGTTGCGCCTGCGCTACGAGATCCGGCGCGAATTCGCGCCGTACATCGGAATCGAGCGCTCAGAGGCATTCGGCCGTAGCGCCGATTTCGCGCGAACCGACGATCGCGACGTGCGTGATACGCGATGGGTGATCGGGTTGCGCGTCTGGTACTGAACATTTCTGGAAGTGCCGGCCAACTTTCGGCTCCGCTGCGCCTATTCCCGGCTTGCTACCATGACGGCGTCGCCGCCATCCGGCTCGTCGCTTCGCAGGTGAAACCCTTGAGCATGCAGGACACGATCGCACTGATCGAACGCTATTACGCCGCCTTCAACCGCGGCGACTGGAACGCGATGCTGGATTGCCTCGCCGACGATGTCGTGCACGATCTCAATCAGGGTCCGCGCGAGAAAGGCCGCGATGCGTTCCGCGCGTTCCTTGCGCGGATGGACAGGAGCTACTCCGAGCAGCTGCGCGACATCGTCGCGCTCAGCAACGCCGACGGCACGCGCGGCGGCGCCGAATATGTCGTGCACGGCACGTACAAGATCGGCGACGAAGGATTGCCTCCGGCCCGCGGCCAGAAATACGTGCTGCCGGGCGGCGCGTTCTTCGATATCCGCGACGGACGCATCGCGCGCGTGACGAACTATTACAACCTCGAGGACTGGATCCGGCAGGTCAGCGGCTAGTCCGTTTTTCCCCTCTCCCGCTTGCGGGAGAGGGCAGGGTGAGGGCCCGCGTGGTTCACCTTTACAAGCGTTCCCTCATCCGCCTTCGGCACCTTCTCTCGCAAGCGGGAGAAGGGAAAACAGGAGAACGGAACACTCAGCGCTGAAAATCTACCGCATGCAAACCACTTCGATATTGTTTCCGTCCGGATCAATCAGAAACGCCGCGTAATACGTCGGCGCGTAATCCGAGCGTAGTCCCGGCGCGCCGTTGTCCTTGCCGCCGGCCTTGCGTCCCGCTTCGTGGAAGCGATCCACGGAAGCGCGATCTTTCGCCTGGAACGCAACATGCGTTCCGGCATTGCGCTTCCCGCCCTCGTAAAGCCACAGCGCCGGCGCGCCTTTCGGGCCGAATCCGGTGCCGTCGCG
>DASZWL010000106.1:0-4194 GCA_035546695.1 Rhodanobacteraceae bacterium
CGCGACGAGCAGCAACGGCGCCGCGAGCGCGGCGGAGATCCGGAAACGACGGCGCACGCGGATCAGTTCGTGGTCATCGTCGACGGTATGCGGCGATTCGGGTTCGAGCGCCATGCCGCATTTCGGGCAGTTGCCCGGGCCTACCTGGCGGACTTCCGGATGCATCGGGCACGTGTAAACGGCGCCTTCGGGAACCGGCGCATCGCCCGGACGGTTTTCGAGGTACGACGTCGGATGCGTCCGGAACTTCTCGCGGCAGCGCGCCGAGCAGAAGTAATACGTCGTGCCTTCGAAATCGAAACGGTTTGTCGCCGTGCGCGGATCGACCGTCATGCCGCATACCGGATCGATGGCGCTCGCGTCCGCCGATCCCGGCGCCTCGACCGCACTGCCGTGCGACGCATGACAGGCGTGCGACTTCGTTCCATCGCCGTTTTCGCGCGGATGCGCGGAATGCATCGATCCATCCTCCGTATCGAGCCTCGTGCGGATTTCGCCGACCGGGAAGCGATGCATGCGAAATGCGTCCGATGATCGGGAGCCATCCTAAACCCTGGCTTCGAGTCCGGGGCCAGGCGGGCCTTCGTGAACGCCGGAAGTGCCACTCCGCATCGTCAAAAGCATGAGGCATCGAGGCCCGGGTTTGCGCATTGCCTGATGACACGGCATCGCGTGCCGTGATTCCAGGCAGGGGGTCTCATGAATGCAATGAAAAAGCGCACCGCCTCTCGGCGGTGGGCCCGGTGGCGCGCCATCGGAACCTGGATCGCCATGGTCGTCTCGGCGATCGGTTTCTCGCCGGCGAGCGCCCAGGACTACGGCTATCACTTCCTCCGCGCGTTCGGCGGCCCGGGCAACGGCAACGGCGAGTTCGGAAACGACATCAATTTCGTCGCGATCTCGGACAACCGTCATACGATCTACGTCGAAGACACGTCGAACAACCGCGTCGAAGTCTTCGACGCCGACGGCGTGTTCCGGTTCCAGTTCGGTTCCGGCGGAACCGGCAACGGCCAGTTCCAGGGGCTCGCCGGGCTCGCATTCGGTCACACCGATCTCTACGTCGCCGATCAGGCCGGCCGGATCGAAGTATTCGATGTCGACGGCCATTACCAGCGCCAGTTCGGCTCGCCGGGAGAGGGAGCGGGCCAGTTCCGGGACCCGGGCGCGCTCGCGGTCGATCCGGTCACGGGCGACGTCGTGGTCGCCGACATCGGCAACAGCCGCGTGCTGATCTTCGCCGCCGACGGCACCTATCTGACCGAATTCGGCGACGACTACCTCATCTATCCGTGCTATCTCGCGATCGATCCCTCGACGCGCAACATCATCGTCGCCGACGAGGTCAACAACGCCGTCTACATTTTCGACTCCGCCGGCCGCTATCTCACGCAGTTCGGCTCGTTCGGCTCGGACAACGGCCAGTTCAGCTACGGGGCGCCCGGCGCCGTCGCGATCGACAGCGACACGCACGATCTCGTCATTCAGGACTACGGCAACAACCGCATCCAGGTCTTCGACGCCGACGGCAATTACCTCTCCCAGTTCGGAACGACCGGTAACGGCGACGGTGAGTTCAACGGCCCGACCGGCATGGCGCTCGATCGGCTGACGCACAATGTCGTCGTGCTCGATCGCGGCAACGCGCGCGCCGAGATCTTCGGCATCAACTCCGAGCCGGTCACGCCGGACTGCGGCCCGACGAACGTATCGCTCGGGCTCTCCTCGCTGACCGCTACGCCGAGCCAGGAAATCCTGTTCGCGGCCACCGCCGGAATCGGCAGCCCCTACGGCGGCCTGATGTCCTTCCTCATCGACAACACCGGCACGATCGTCTGCACGACTCCGATGAACGGCGTCGGCGCGCAATGCACGCATCCGCTGCAGCTCGGCACGCATACGATCATCGCCCAGTATTCCGGCGACGGCTTCAATCCTCCGGGATGCTCGTTGCCGCAAAGCATCCGGATCGTTCCGGACGGGACGCAGTTCGATACCGAGCTCGCTTGCGCCACTTCGCCTGCCGCGCCGGTGCAAGGTCAGCCGGTCTCGGTCACCTGCAACGTGCAGCCTCTGGGCCACGCGCCGTCGGGAGACAGCACGCCTTCCGGATTCATGAGCATCGAGGACAACGGCGTGCACGTCGCCGACGCTTTCTTCGTCGGCGGAACCGCGACGTATTCGACGACGTTCTCCGGCGGCGCGCATTCGCTCGCGGTGACGTATTCCGGCGACGGATCGTTCGCCACCAGCGACGCGAGCGTCACGACCACGGTGGAAACGCCGGCCGACGACATCTTCTACGGCAGCTTCGAAAGCGATTGATCGTCTTCGTTGCTCAAGAGATCGGGCCCGGAAGCGATTCCGCCATCCGGCGCGAATCGCTTCCGGCCGTCCGAAGCGCGAGACTTCATCATCGCGCCGCGGGCCGGTTCCTCATTTCGCTTGTCTCGCAACGATCGCTGCGTGCCGAGCCGGCGTCGGCAGCAATGCGATTTCGTCGACGCGCGCTCGCGCGGCCACGGTCATCTCGTGCGTGTCGCCGAGATGCGTGCGCTGCCGCTCGTACGCCGATCGTGCGAGCGCCATTCCTGCGGTGATATCGCCGGATTCGGCTTCGGCGAGGCCGAGCGCGCTTTCGGTATTGACGACGAGCGGATGATCGGCGGGATAGTGCGCCCGCCGGACGCGCAGCGAAGTCTTAAGAAGCGGAACGGCCTCGGCCGGCCGCTGCGCCAGCATCAGCGCCTGCGCATAGATGTTCGCGGCGTAGCCGACCGCGGGATGATCCTCGGGCAGTTTCCCGGCGAGCGACCATGCGCGCGCGCCGTGCTCGAGCGCGGCCTCGACGTCTTTGCCGCCGATGTCGTGATAGGTCAACGATCCGAGCGTCATCACGACGCCGGGATGCGATTCGCCGAGCAGGTCGATGCGCATCGCGAGCGCTTCCTCGTACGCGGCGCCCGCGGCTTGGCGCTGGCCGCTGTCGTCGAGCGCGACGGCGAGATTGCTGAGTGATTGCGCGAGCAGCGGGTGCCCGTTCGGATGCGCGGCGCGCAGGATCGCGACGGATTCCTGTTGCAGCGCGAGTGCGCGCGAGAAGTTCTGGCGCGTGCCCTCGATGAGCGCGAGATCGTTCAGCACCTCGCCGCGCATGTCGGTGGCTTCCGGCGGAATTTCTCCGAGCGCCGTTTCGAACCAGCGCGCCGCGTCGTCCGGCCGGCCGCGCGCATCGTCGAGGATGCCGAGCTGATTCGCGCCGTCGGCACGCTGTCGCGCGCTGCCCTTTGCGACGGCCAGCTCGCGCGCCGATTCGAGCGACGCGCGTGCCGCTTCGAAATCGCCGCTGTCGACGAGCGCGGTGCCGAGCGCGAGCTTCGCGTCGATCAGGATCGAAGCGTCGCCGAGCTCGCGCGCACGCGCGACCGCGAGATTCGCGGCATGGCGGGCCTTGTCGAGCTCGGCGAGCGACGTATAGGTTTTCGCGAGCGTCAGCTCGGTCGCGACGAACGTCGCGGGGTCGCGATCGAGATCGTGCTCGGCCTGACGCTGCGCGCGATCGACGACGTCGAGCACGCTGGCCTTGCGGCCGAGATCCGAGGGATCGGCCGCCGCAAGCATGCCTTGCAGGAACGCATTGACCTCTTCGGCGCGATCGCGCTGCACGCGCGCGCGATCGGCTTCGCGCAGCGAGATCACGGCGCTCGCGACGATCGTCAATGCGACCGCGGTTCCGATCGCGACCGGCACGCGATGCCTTCGGACGAACTTTCCCGCGCGATAGCGCCAGCTCGAATGCGTCGCCAGAACGGCCTGGCCGTGTAGGAAACGCTGAAGATCGTCCGCGAACTGCGCGCACGATGCATAGCGGTCGCCCGGCGATTTTGCGAGCGCCTTCAGGATGACATGGTCGAGATCGCGATCGATGCGACGCGTGCGCGGCGTCTTGACGGCGCTCGGCCGGCGCGGCTCGGTGAGGCAGACGATGCGCTCGATCTCGGTCGGCGCGCTGCTCGCGATGCGGTAGGGGCGCTCGCCTGTCACGAGCTCGTACAGCAGGACGCCGAGCGCGTAAATGTCGCTCGCGGTGCCGATGATCTCGCCGCGCACCTGCTCCGGGCTCGCGCATTCCGGCGTCAGCGGCGCGATGCCGGTCATCGTGAGGCCGCGCGTTTCGCCGTCGATAAGCTTGGC
>DASZWL010000107.1:0-2553 GCA_035546695.1 Rhodanobacteraceae bacterium
CATCGGCGAGCTCGAGGCGCCGGTTCCGACCGGAGAGCTTTATGCGGTCAACGCCGACGGCACCGGCTCCGGCATCCTCTTCGGTGCGCGCATGGGCGTGCAGGGCGCGACGCACATCAAGCACGGCGTCAGCGAGTTCGCGTACGGCGAGCTCGTCGATCCCTTGCTCGACGATCCGAAACAGGCGCTGATCGCCTCGTATCCCGTCAACGGCGCGAGGCTCGGTTTCGTGCGCACGTCGAGCGACACCGGCGTCTTTCCGCAAGTGCTGCGCCTCGATCTCGTCAACGGCGCCACGACTCCGGTGACGACCTCGCCGCTGCGCAACGCGCGGTTCCTGACCGACAACGACGGCGTCGTCCGTTTCGCGTTCGGCGTCGATGTCGATCAGGCGATGAAGGTCTGGTACCGCGCCAGCGACGGCAAGCCCTGGGAGCCCGTGTTCGACGAGAGCAAGGATCACCAGCCCGTGACGCCGATGGCGTTCGACCGCAAGCAGGGCACGGTGTATTTCAGTTGCGGCGGCACGCACGGCGTCGGCGGCGTCTGCCGCTGGGATGTCGCGACGCGCAAGCTCACGACGTTGTGGAGCGGCACCGAAACCGGCGTCGAGGAACTGGTGCCGACGTTCGACAGCAAGGACGTCTTCGCGATCCGCTCGATGCCGGGCCGCGCGGCGACGACTCTGATCGACAAGAACGCGCCCGAGTCGAAGCTTCTCGTCTCGCTGATGCAGCAGTTCCCGGGCGAGGACGTGCGCATCACGAGCCACACGCGCGATGGAAAGAAAGCGATCGTGCAGGTCGCGAGCGACACCGATCCCGGCCAGTTCTTCCTGTACGACGAAGCCACGCGCAAGCTGACGTTCGTGCTCGCGCAGCGGCCTTGGATCAAGCCCGAGCAGATGGCGCGCATGGAGCCGATCGAGATGAAGGCACGCGACGGCCTTCCGCTGCACGGCTATCTGACGCGTCCGCCCGGCAAGGACGACGCGAAGAACCTGCCGCTCGTCGTCTTCGTCCACGGCGGCCCGTATTTCGTGCGCGACCGATGGGAATTCGATCCTTACGTGCAGGCACTCGCGAGCCGCGGCTACGCAGTGCTGCAGGTCAACTATCGCGGCTCCGGCGGCTACGGCATCGGTTTCGTCCACGCCGGCTTCCGGCAATGGGGCGGCGCGATGCAGGACGACGTCACCGACGCGACACGATGGGCGATCGCGCAAGGCATCGCCGATCCTTCGCGCGTCTGCATCTTCGGCGGCAGCTACGGCGGCTACGCCGCGCTCGAAGGCGCGGTGAAGGAGCCCGATCTCTACCGCTGCGCGATCGGTTACGTCGGCGTCTACGATCTTCGCCTGATGTACACGCGTGGCGACATCCCGCAATCGATGTTCGGCGAGAATTACCTGAAGCAGGTGCTCGGCGAGGACGAGTCCGTGCTCTGGGATCGCTCGCCGATTGCGCATCTCGACCGGCTGAAGGCGAAGGTCATGCTGATCGTCGGCGGCGCCGACCGGCGCGTGCCGCCGACGCAGGGCGAAAACCTGCATTCCGCGCTCGACAAGGCGCACGTCGAGCACGAATGGCTTTACCGGCGCACCGAAGGCCACGGCTTCTACGACGAGGGCAACATCGCCGACCTTTTGACGAAGGTCGCCGCGTTCCTCGAAGCGAATCTCGGGCCGAACGCGAAGTCCGCCGACGCGCACTGAAAACGCTTTCCCCTCTCCCGCTTGCGGGAGACGGCAGGGTGAGGGCCGATGTGGTTCACCCTTTCAAGCGCCGCCCTCATCCGGCGCTTCGCGCCACGTTCATTCGGTGCATCCCTGCACCTCACCCTCCGGGCGGCTCCGCCGTGCAAATCGGCAATCCTGCCGATTTGTCTCCCGCTCAGCGGGAGAAGGGAAAGCCTCGCATCGCGCTTGGTGGGAGAAAGAAGGCCTCGCACCGCCGCGTGGCAGCCGCGCCGCGAACCGCTACTATTCGGCGTCCTCGCGCTCCCGTCCGTGGGGCGAGCTTCCTTCCCGGAGAGAGTCCCGATGAGCGAACGCGTCGCGCAATTGAGTCTCCGCGCCATCATCCTGTCCGCCGTGCTGGCGGCGATCCTCGCGGCCGCGAACGCGTATCTCGGGCTTTTCGCCGGCCTTACGATCGCGACGGCGATTCCGGCGGCGGTCGTCTCGATGGCAGTGCTGCGTCTTCTCGGCGGCGGCACGATCCTCGAGAACAACATCGTGCAGACCGGCGCGTCGGCGGGCTCGTCGATCGCAGCCGGCGTGATCTTCACGATCCCGGCGCTGATCATCCTCGGCTACTGGCAGGACTTTCGCTATTCGTGGGTGCTCGCGATCGCGGGCCTCGGCGGATTGCTCGGCGTGCTCTTCTCGGTGCCGCTGCGCCGCTCGATGATCGTCGAGGAGCCGCTCGCGTTCCCCGAAGGCAAAGCCGCGGCCGAAGTGCTGAAGGCCGGCGAGAATCCGGGGCCGGGCGTCAGGATTCTCGCGATGGCGGGTGCGATCGGCGCGGCGGTCAAGGTCGCGGCCGAGAGCGG
>DASZWL010000108.1:0-41515 GCA_035546695.1 Rhodanobacteraceae bacterium
GTGCAGCGCGCCGGCACGTACGAACCGTGGCGCGGTCCGCGCTGGGACGACGTGCGCGTCATCAAGGACATCTATCCGCCGCGGATCGATCTCACGTTCAGGCTGACCGACGCGAACGGCGCTGTCGTAAAGGAAGGGAAGCGCGAACTTCGCGATCCGGCGTTCTTGCAGCGCGGAACCGCAAATCAGACGGATCCGCTCAGATTCGAGAAGCGGATGCTGGATGATTGGTTGAGGAGCGAGTTTCCCGCCGACGCGCGGAGTTGAGATTCCGGTAAACCATTCGGTGAACCATAGGGTGGGCTTCAGCCCACCTCGGCGACGCAGCGAACCGCGGTGGGCTAAAGCCCACCCTATAGCGCTGAAGCTATCAGCGTGTGTCCTTCGAACAATATCGTCTCCGAGGGTTCGCGATCTTTGGCCAATTTACGCCGCAGACCTTGCTAGTCCCCGATATCGCGCAGGATTTCCGACGTTCTTACGCACAGGCCTTCTGCTACGCGCTTGAGGGTCCGAAGCGTCACGTTCTTCTCGCCCCGCTCGATGGCGAGTAACGAAGCGGAAATCAAAGTGCCGATGCTCGTTCTCTGCGGCGAATGGCTGAAAGCCGTCGGCTTTCCGATCGGCTCTTCGGCGGTGTTGACGACCGACAAGCGCGGCGAGATCGCGCTCAATCGACTCGGGCTCGGCTTGCCGCGTCGTCTTTACATCCGCGCCACGCCACGCTGACGGCTTTTCGCCTCGCCCGCTTGCGGTAGAGGCCGCCGCGTCAGCGGCGGGTGAGGGCTGTCGGAGTGGAGCGCTTCGGCGGATTTGGTGGGAGATTGAACCGCCTTGCCCTCACCCTGCCCTCTCCCGCAAGCGGGAGAAGGGAAAGGCTACTCGCGTGCGCGTGGGCACGCATGGCGGTGCGCTTGCGAGCACGCGCGCGCGAATCCTAAGATCGCTTCGCTGCCGCGCGTGCTCGCGCGATGGGGGTCCCATATGCTGCGCGCTTCTCGTCCGCGCCTTTTGGCGTTCGTGCTCGTCGCGTCGGCGATTGCCGCAATTGCCTCGCATGCCTCCGCGGGCGATCCGCTTCCCGGCCAGCCCTACGCTTCGTACTGGTTCCCGTCGACGATTCTCGACTGGGACCCCGCGACCGATCCCGATGCACCGTTCAACCGCGGCAGCGTTCCGCTCGCGACGCGTTTCTCGAATCCCGATTTCAACGTGAATCCGCACGCGCATTTCGACGAGGCGCGCGTGCAGGCGCTCGTCGCGTTCGCGCCGACGTCGTTCAATCCGTCGCAGGGTTCGGCTACCGAGGATTACTACGCGCTCAACTACTGGCAATACATCGATCAGCTCGTCTTCTGGGGCGGATCGGCGGGCGAAGGGTTGATCCTCGCGCCGAATCCGACCGTCATCGACGCCGCGCACAGGAACGGTGTGCCGGTGCTCGGCAATGTGTATCTGCCGCCGACCGCTTACGGCGGGCAGATCCAGTGGGTGCGCGATTTCGTGCAGCGCGACGGCAGCGGCAACTTTCCGGTCGCTGACAAGATGATCGAAGCGGCCGAGTATTACGGCTTCGACGGCTGGTTCATCAATCAGGAAACGGCCGGCGGCGACGCGCAGCTCGCGAGCGACATGCGCGACATGCTGGTCTATTTCCACGCGCATTCGAACCTGCTGATCACGTGGTACGACGCGATGACATCGAGCGGCGCCGTCGCGTGGCAGAACCAGCTCGATGCGCAGAACCAGATGTTCTTCCAGGACGGCGCGACGCTCGTCTCGGACGACATGTTCCTCAACTTCAACTGGAGCGCGACCGGCCTCACGAATTCGGCGACGCTCGCGTCGAGCCTCGGCCGGAGCCCGTACGAGCTCTACGCCGGCATCGACGTCGAGGCGAACGGTTACAACACCGGCGTGAACTGGGCCGGCGTGTTTCCGGAAGGCTCGCCGCATCGCACGTCGATCGGTTTCTACCGGCCGGAATGGACGCACAATTCGTCATCGAGCGTCGCGGATTTCTACGCGCGCGACAACAAGTTCTGGGTCGGGCAGAACGGCGATCCGAGCAATACGGCGACGAGCGCTTCGTGGAAAGGCGTCGCGCATTACATTCCGGCGAACTCGCCGATCACGAAGCTGCCGTTCGCGACGAATTTCAACACCGGCCAAGGCATGCAATTCTTCGGCGAAGGCGATCCGGCGGATACCGGTCCGTGGAACAACCTGAGCCTTCAGGATGTGCTGCCGACATGGCGCTGGATCATGCGAAGCTCGGGGACGCCGCTCGACGTCGAGCTCAGTTTCGACGACGCATGGTGGGGCGGCAGCTCGCTCGCCGTTTCGGGTACGACCGACGCGCCGAACGATCTGCTTCTCTACGAGACGAACATTCCGGCCGACGAGTCGACCCAGCTCATGGTGCTGTTCCGGACGGGAGCAGCCGGTCCGAGCCATCTCGAAGTCGGCCTCGCTTACGACGACGATCCGACCGCGTTCGTCTATTCGCCGGTCCACGACGCGCCGTATCCCGGCTGGACGCACTCGATGGGCGAGTTCGACGCGCGTCCCGGGCGACGAATCGTCGCGATCGCGCTGCGCTTCACGCCCGACGCGGGAGCGCGGTATTCGATCAAGATCGGCCAGATCGCACTCTACACGGCGCTTCCGCCACATGAGCCTCCCGTCGACGTGCACGTGCTGAGCATGAACGAAATCGACGCGACGCACGCGACCGTGCGGCTTGCGTGGACACCGCCGTCCAGCGATGTCGCTTCGTACGCCGTATTGCAGTTGCACGCCGACGGCACGGAAACATGGCTCGGCGGCACGCCGAACACCGTGTACTTCGTGCAGCAGATCGCTCGCGACGGGGCCGAACCGACCTCGACGATCGAGGTGAAAACGGTGAGCCCGCTCTTTCAGGACTCGGAGCCTGCTGCGACGACGATCACCTGGGATCACATCTTCGCCGACGGCTTCGATGCGACGGAGACATAACGGCTCCGATCGTCATACCGGCGAAGGCCGGAATCCAGCTTCTCCGATGCACGGCGGGCAACGACTGGATCCTGGTCTTCGCCGGGATGACGGAGCGATGCGGGCGCGGCACAATCGCGGTCCGCCTCAGGATTCGCTCATGGATACCTCGCATCCCGACCTGCACCCGCTCTACGCCGATCACCTCGCGACGCTGAAATCGCGTACCGACGCCGCGCTCGCGCTCGCCGCCCGCGAGCATCTCGTCATCGCCGCTGGCACGCCGCGCTACGAGTTCCTCGACGATCGTCCTTATCCGTTCGCCGTCAATCCGTGGTTCAAGCACTGGCTGCCGGTGACGAAGGCGCCGGGCTCGTGGCTCGTCTATACGCCCGGCAGGAAGCCGAAGCTCGTCTACCTGCAGCCGCACGATTACTGGCACGTCGTGCCCGAGGCACCGGCCGGTTACTGGGTCGAGCATTTCGAGATCGCGATCATCCGCGAGGCCAAGGAAGCCGCGCAGCATCTGCCGAAGGAAGCCGCACGTTGCGCGATCGTCGGCGACGACAACGCGGCGATCGGCGCGTTCGTGCCGGACAATCCACGCGCGATCGTCGACTACATCCACTATCACCGCACGTACAAGACGCCGTACGAGCTCGCGATGATGCGCGTCGCGAGCAAGATCGGCGCACGCGCGCATCGCGCGGCGGAAGCGGCGTTTCGCTCGGGCGAGTCGGAGTTCGGCATCCATATGGCGTATCTCGACGCCGCGAAGCAGACCGATCTCGAGCTTCCGTACAGCAACATCATCGCGCTCAACGAGCACGGCGCGGTGCTGCACTACACCGATCTGAACCACGCGCCGCCGGCGCACGCGCATTCGTTCCTGATCGACGCGGGCGCGAGCTTTCATGGTTATGCGAGCGACATCACACGCACATATGCCGGCAATGGAGCGGACGAGTTCGCGGCGTTGATCGACGCGGTCGACGCCGCGCAGCGCGGCTTCGCCTCGAAGGTGCGCGCGGGCCAGAGCTATCCCGAGCTGCACGTGCACGCGCATCACGTGCTGGCCGGCATCCTCAAGGATCACGGCTTCATCCGCATGAGCGCGGAGAGCGCGGTTGAATCGGGTGTCTCCTCGGCGTTCTTTCCGCACGGACTCGGCCACGGCATCGGCTTGCAGGTGCACGATGTCGCCGGTTTCCAGCAGAGCGATCGCGGCGGCACGATTCCAAAGCCGACGGGTCATCCGTATCTGCGGCTCACGCGCACACTCGAGCCCGGCATGGTCACGACGATCGAGCCCGGTCTCTATTTCATCGACATGCTGCTCGCGGAGCTCAGGCAGAAGCCGGCCGCGAAGGATGTCGCGTGGGACAAGGTCGATGCGTTCCGGAAGTACGGCGGCATCCGCATCGAGGACGATGTCGTCTGCACCGACGGCGAGCCTGAGAATCTGACGCGCGACGCGTTCGCCGCGAGCTGACTCCGTTTTCCCCGCTCCCGCGCTTTGCCCCCTCTCCCGCAACGCGGGAGAGGGCTGGGGTGAGGGCACGCGTGGTTCAGCGCCCCACTCCGGATCGCCCTCACCCGCGCCTCCGGCGCGACCTCTCCCGCAAGCGGGAGAGGTAACGGCGCAGCATCCGCGTTTCTCCTCTAGAATCGATCCGTATCTGCCGTGGCAGCTCTGGGGAGAGCAACATGCGATCTAGGGATTCCATCCGTTTCATCGCGGCCGCGGGCATCAGTGCGCTCCTGACCTTCGGCGCCGCATCGGCCTGCGACATTCAGACGCCGGGCATGAAGGAGCACATGATGCACCGGCCCGCACACACGCCGATGGCGCCGGCCGGGCGCACGCCGTGCGTCGACGGCATGGCCGGCATCTATCCGTGCTCGAACATCGATCTGCTCGCGTTCGTTCCGGTCTCGCAGTTCACGGCGTCGAGCACGAACAGCCTCTGGGGCTGGACCGATCCCGATTCCGGCACCGAATACGCGCTGATCGGCGCGAACAACGGCATCGCGTTCTACGATCTCTCGACGCCGGACGCGCCGCGCTATCTCGGCAAGCTGCCGACGACGCAAGGCACCGGCAGCTCGATCTGGCGCGATGTGCGCGTCTACCAAAACCATGCGTTCGTCGTCAGCGACAACAATCCCGGCCACGGCATGCAGGTGTTCGATCTCACGCGCCTTCGCGACGTGACCTCGCCGCAGACGTTCGCCGAGGACGGCCATTATTCCGGCTTCGGCTCGAGCCACACGATCTCGATCAACGAGACGACCGGCTACGCATCGGTCGCCGGTGCCGACGTCGTCTGTCCCGGCGATTCCGACCACGGCGGATTGCAGATCCTCGACATCCACGATCCCGTGCATCCGGCGTTCGCGGGCTGCATCAACGACGCGGGCTACACGCACGAATCGCAGTGCTACGTCTATTCGGGCCCGGACACCGAGCACGCCGGACGCGATATCTGCTTCGATTCGAACGGATGGAGCGGCCGCATCGCGATCGTCGACGTCAGCGAGAAGAACGCGCCGCACACGCTGTCGTCGACGCCGTACGAGGGCAGCGCGTACACGCACCAGAGCTGGCTGACCGAGGATCAGCGCTATCTGCTGCTCGACGACGAGCTAGACGAGGAAGAGAGCGGCCACAACGCGCGCACGTTCGTCTTCGACGTCAGCGATCTCGATGCGCCGAGGCTCGTCGGCTTTCACGAGCATCCGCTCAGCGTCATCGACCACAATCTCTACGTGCACGGCAACTACGTCTACCAGTCCGACTACGAAGCCGGCGTGCGCATCCTGCGCATGGACAACCTCTCGCAGCTCGCGATGAGCGAAGTCGCGTTCTTCGACACGTATCCGCAGAGCAACCACGCCGAGTTCAACGGCACCTGGAACAACTTCCGTTTTCCCGGCAGCGGCCTCGTCATTGCGACCGGCATCGACGAAGGCTTCTTCGTGCTCGAGCCGCATCTCTGCGATTCTTCGGGCGGACCGACGAACCTCAGCGCGACCGCGAACGGCGACAACCGCATCGACCTCGCCTGGGACGCGGTCGCGACGCCGGGCGCGACGTATCGCGTCGAGCGAGCGCAAGGCGGTTGTAGAGGCCAGTTCCGCACGATCGCCGACGATCTCGCGAAAGCCGTTTATTCCGATGCGAGCGCGTCGGGTCAGGTGAGATACGGCTATCGCGTGACGGCGCTCGACAGCTCCGGCGCGTGCGCGCCGGCTGCATCGGCCTGCGTCGAAGCCGAGACGACCGGCGCCTGCACGGCCGCGCCGATCTTCGCCGGCATCGCGAGCGCGACCGACGCGAGCACGACGCAATGCCGCGTCGATCTCGCATGGGGCGGCGCGAATCCTGCCTGCGGAGGCCCGGCTTCGTATTCTGTCTATCGCTCGGACGACGCCGATTTCGTTCCTGGCGACGCGAACCGCATCGCGCTCGGCTGGCTCGACACGAGCTTCGTCGATCTCACGGCGGCCGCCGGCGCGACGCATTACTACGCTGCGCGCGCGGTCGATGGCACGAACGGCGCCGAGGACGACAACCTCGTGCGCCTCGCCGTGCACGTGCCGAGCACGTGCGTGCTCGCGCCGGATGCGATCTTCATCGACGGTTTCGAAGCGAGGTAGCTTCCGCCTCGGGTAGCTGCTTTCCTCTCCCTTCCACTGCTTTTCCCCTCTCCCGCGAAGCGGGAGAGGGTCGGGGTGAGGGCAATCTCGGTTCGCCCTGCCACGCCTTCCCTCACCCGCGCCTTCGGCGCGGCCTCTCCCGCAAGCGGGAGAGGCGAACTGCTCTATTTCCAAACAATCCGGCGACAACACGCCGCAGTCGTTTCTTCCGCGCGCGCGTATAATTTTCCGGAATCGTCCGGAGTCGCCGCCGATGCAAGCCGCGCGCGATCGCGCCGCCGTACGTTCGTGGTTCCGCACGCGCGGCGGACGCCGTTTCGGCATCGAGTTCGCGCTGATCGTCGTCGTGAAGCTCTTCCTGCTGACGCTGCTCTGGTTCGTCTGCTTCCGCCCGCATCCGCGTCCCGACACGTCGCCGGATGCGATCGAACGCCACCTGCTCGCTCCTTCGGAAACGTCGCATGATCGATGAATCGGTCGTCACGCTCTCGCGCCTGCAGTTCGCGCTGACCGCGCTCTACCATTTCCTCTTCGTGCCGCTGACGCTCGGCCTCTCGTGGCTGCTCGCGATCATGGAAGCGGTCTACGTGATGACCGGGCGCGAAGTCTGGAAGCGCATGACGCAGTTCTGGGGCGTCCTCTTCGGCATCAACTTCGCGATGGGCGTCGCGACCGGCGTCACGATGGAATTCCAGTTCGGCACGAACTGGGCCTACTACGCGCACTACGTCGGCGACATCTTCGGCACGCCGCTCGCGATCGAAGGCCTGATGGCGTTCTTCCTCGAGGCGACGTTCATCGGCCTCTTCTTCTTCGGCTGGGACAAGCTCTCGCGCATCAAGCACCTGATCGTCACATTCCTGCTCGCGCTCGGCACGAATCTCTCGGCGCTCTGGATCCTGATCGCGAACGCGTGGATGCAGAATCCGGTCGGCAGCGAGTTCAACCTCGACACGATGCGCATGGAGATCACCGACTTCAACGCGGTCATCTTCAATCCCGTCGCGCAATCGAAGTTCGTGCACACGGTCAGCGCGGGCTACGTGCTCGGCGCGATGTTCGTGCTGTCGATCAGCGCGTGGTATCTCCTGCGCGGACGCAACATCGATTTCGCGAAGCGCTCGATGACGGTCGCGGCGAGCTTCGGTCTCGCCTCGGCATTGAGCGTCGTCGTGCTCGGCGACGAATCGGGCTACACCGTGACCGAGCATCAGAAGATGAAGCTCGCCGCGATCGAGGCGATGTGGGATACCGAGCCGCCGCCGGCCGCTTTCACGGTGTTCGGCTTTCCCGACGTCGCCGAGCGCAAGACGCATCTCGCGATCCACATTCCGTGGGTCATGGGCCTCATCGGCACGCGCTCGCTCGACGGCATCCTTCCCGGCATCAACGATCTCGTGACCGAGGCCGAGCAGCGCATCGCGAACGGCGTCAAGGCGTACACGGCGATGCAGCGGCTTCGCGCCGACCGCAACGACGCCGCGGCGCGCGCGGAGTTCGAGGCGAACAAAGCCGATCTCGGCTACGCGCTGCTCCTGAAGCGAATCCTCGAGGATCCTTCGCGCGCGACGGCGTCGGACATCCAGCGCGCGGCCGACCTGACGATCCCGAACGTGCCGGTGCTGTTCTGGGCGTTCCGCATCATGGTCGGCTGCGGACTCTATTTCATCGCGCTGTTCGCGTATTCGTTCTGGCTCGCCTCGCGACGCGAGCTCGACAAGCGAAGGTGGTATCTCAAGCTCGCGCTCTGGAGCCTGCCGCTGCCATGGCTCGCGATCGAGCTCGGCTGGATCGTCGCCGAATACGGACGCCAGCCGTGGGCGATCGAAGGCGTGCTGCCGACCGCGCTCGGCGTCTCGTCGGTGTCGGCCGCGCAGGTCGCGACGAGCCTCGCCGGCTTCGTGATCTTCTACACGGCGCTCGCCGTCGTCGATGCGATCCTGATGCTGCGCTACGCGAGGAAGGGACCGGACGGTCTCGGCATGTGGCCCGAACGCGCCGCGCTCGCGAACGCATAAGGCGAGGAGGATTCCGATGCTCGACTACGAAACACTGCGCCTCGTCTGGTGGCTGCTGCTCGGCGTGCTGCTCGTCGGCTTCGCGGTCACCGACGGTTTCGATCTCGGCATCGGCGCGCTCGTGCGCGTGCTCGGCCGCGACGACGACGAGCGCCGCTGCGTGCTCGAGACCGTCGAGCCGGTGTGGGAAGGCAACCAGGTGTGGTTCATCCTCGGCGGCGGCGCCGTGTTCGCGGCCTGGCCGCTGCTCTACGCAGCCGCGTTCTCGGGCTTCTACTTCGCGATGTTTCTCATACTGCTCGCGCTGATCCTGCGGCCGGTCGGCTTCGGCTTTCGCAACAAGATCGATGACAAACGCTGGCGCAACGGCTGGGACTGGGTATTGACGATCTCGGGCACGATCCCCGCGCTGATCTTCGGCGTCGCGTTCGGCAATCTCTTCCTCGGCGTGCCGTTCCGTTACGACGAGACGCTGCGCATGACCTACGAAGGCGGGTTGATCGGACTTCTCCGTCCGTTCGCGCTGCTCGCCGGCGTCGTCTCGCTGACGATGCTGCTGATGCACGGCGCCGCATGGGCGGCCGTCAAGGCCGACGAGATCATCGCGACGCGCGCGGCGCGCGTGCTGTCGTGGCTCGCGCCGGCGTATATCGCGAGCTACGTGCTCGCCGGCGTCTGGCTCGCGCTCGGCATCCGTGGCTATTCGATCGCGGCGCCGGTCGTCGTCGAGGGGCCGTCGAATCCACTCGCGAAAGCGGTAACGGTCGGCGGCGGCTGGCTTTCGGGCAGCGCGCTCGGCACATGGGCCTGTCTCGCGGCGGCGATCGCGATCCTCGCCGCGATCGCGGTGCCGCTGCTCGCGCGGCGCGCGCGCCACGGCGGCGCGTTCCTCGCGAGCGGCATCGCCGTCGCCGGCACGATCTTCTCGGCGGGCTTCGCGCTGTTTCCGTTCCTGTTGCCGTCCGATCTCGATCCGAGGAGCAGCCTCACGATTTGGGACGCATCGTCGAGCCGCACGACGCTCGGACTGATGCTGCTCGTGACGGCCGTGTTGCTGCCGATCGTGCTTGCGTACACGGCCTGGGTCTATCGCGTGCTGCGCGGGCGCGTTTCGCTGGCGCATGTGAAGGAGACGCATGGGATGTATTGAGGAGCCGGGAATGGGGAATGGGGAATGGGGAGTCGGTGAGCAGGATCGACGAACCCGATTCCCGATTCCCGATTCCCGATTCCCGATTCCCGATTCCCGATTCCCCATTCCCCATTCCCAAAGAAGCGAGCCCGCCCCATGTGGTACTTCAGCTGGATCCTCGGCCTCGGCCTCGCCTGCGCTTTCGCGATCCTGAACGCGATGTGGTTCGAGCTTCATGCCGACGAAGCAGCGCGGCGCGCGGCGGACAGGCAGAATCCGGCGCGCTGAGCGTTTTTCTTCGCCGTCATGATCGACGGCGTGACAGCGCGACCGGCTTCGGCTAGCGTTTCCGGCGCTCGCGCTCTGCATGCGCAAGGAGGCCGACCGCATGTTTCGCCGATGGAACGCGCGCGCCGCAGCGATCGCGGCCGTCTTGTTGCTCGATGCATCGCTCGCGGCGGCAGCGGTATCGCCTTCACGAAATCCCGTCGCGCCGCATCGCGCGCATGCCGCGCATCGCGCTCCGGCGCATGACCCGCATGCCGACCGCTATCTCCACGTCGCCGGCTTCGGCGATGTCGCCCTTTACCGCCCGGCCGGACCGGCACGCGGACTCGCGCTGTTCGCCTCCGGAGACGGCGGCTGGACGCTCGGCGTGCTCGACATGGCGCACGAAGCCGCCTCGCTCGGCTACTGGGTCGCGGGATTCAGCACGCCGCAGTGGCTGAAATCGCTCGATGATGGCGACGGCCATTGCAGCGACGCGGACGGCGTGCTCGCGAAGCTCGGCGCAGAGCTCGTACGAGAGCTCGATCTTCCGCTCGACACGAAGCCGGTCGTGCTCGGCTATTCATCCGGCGCGACGGTCGTCTACGCGACGCTCGCCGCCGATGCGGGGCAGCGTCTCGGCGGCGGCGTCAGCCTCGGCTTCTGCCCCGATCTCATGATCCGAAAGCCGTTCTGCGCCGGCGTCGGCGGCCTCACGCAGCAGAAACAGCAGCAGGCGCCGTTCGGCTACGTGTTCGACAAGCGCGAGACGGTCAGGGCGCCGTGGCGCATCCTGCAGGGCGAGGCCGATCGCGTCTGCGATCCCGCGTTCGCGCCGGAATTCGCGCGCGGCCAGGCCGATACGAAAGCCGTCATGCTGCCGAAAGTCGGCCACGGCTTCGGTGCGCCGCGCAACTGGATGGCGCAGTATCGTGAAAGCCTGCGCGAAGTGCTCGAAGCGCAGTCCCGCTGAGGGTGAGAGGGCCACTCTTGCAAGGGTCGCCGGAAGTTGAAAATGGATTCCGGCTTTCGCCGGAATGACGATGACTATTGTCTCGCTTCGTTTCCCGCCCTGCCCCACCCACCCTTAGAATCGCCTCCCTACGGACGATCGCTTTCCCGCATGAGCACGATCGAAACCCAGCCCGCATCGACGGGCCGCTCGCGCCTCGCGCGCCTGCGCGTCGCGCTGCCGATCGTGTTTCTCGTGCTCGTCGGCTGGCTCGTCGTGCGCGAGATCGGCAGCGATTTCGATCTGCCGACCGTGCAGCGCACGCTGATCGGCGTGCCGACCGCATGGGCGATCGGCGTCGCGCTGCTCGCGCTCACGTCGGTCGCGTTCACCGGCCTCGTCGACGTCGCGATCGCGCGCTGGCTCGGCATCGCCGTACGCGCGCGCGAATTGCTGCGGCTCGCGTTCGTCGCGAACGCGATGGCGAACACGCTGAATCTTTCGGGCGCGACCGGCTCTGGCGTGCGTCTGCTCGGGCTGTCCGCGCAGAAGGTCGAGTTGAGCCGCGCGGCCGCATTGATCGGCATGCAGGTGCTTTCGCTGCCGCTCGGGCTTTCAATCCTGATCGCGGTCACGCTCGGAGTCGGCTCGCTGCCGATCACGCCGAGCACGACGACGCGCTGGCTCGCGATCGGCGTCCTGATCGCGGCCGTGCTCTATCTGCCGGCGTTCTTCGTGTTGAGCTCGCGCCGTCCGCTGATGCGCTGGCTGCCGAAAGGCCACGAGTTGCCGCCGCTGACGCTGAAGATCGCGCTCGCCGCCTTGTCGTTCGTCGACTGGGTTCTGTCGGCGAGCGTGCTCTACGCGTGTCTCTATATCGCCGGCGCGCACGTGAAGCCGGGTCCGCTGCTCGGCAGCTTCGCCGGCGCGCAGGTGCTCGGGCTCGTCAGCCTCGTGCCGGGCGGGCTCGGCGTGTTCGACGGGCTCATGCTCGTCGCGCTGACATCGGGCGGCTACGATCAGGGTGCCGTCGCGGCGGGACTCTTCCTGTTCCGCATCGCGTATTACCTCCTGCCGCTGCTGGTCGCGCTTTACGTCGGCTCCGGCAGCGTCGCGCAGCAGATGCCGATCCTCGCGCACGCGTTCGGACGCCTGCGCGCGCATCCGCTGTTCGGCGTGCTCGGACTTCCGGCCGGCTTGCTCGCCGGTCTCGGCATCCGCGTGCTCGCGGCGCTGACGTTCCTCGCGGGGCTCGTGCTGCTCGCGTCGGCGGCGATTCCGGCCGTGCACGAGCGCGTCGTCGCCGCGCGCGCGGTGCTGCCGGCCGCGGCGATCGAAAGCTCGTACTGGCTCTCGATCCTGACCGGCACGCTGCTGCTCGGGCTCGGCCGCGGCATCGACGGGCGCCTGCGCGTCGCGTACCGGCTCGCGTCATGGACGCTCGTGATCGGCGCCGTGCTCGCGGTGACGAAAGGCCTTCATTTCGGCGAGGCGCTGTTCCTGCTCGCGATTGCGCTGCTGCTGCGCGCGCGCAAGCGCGAGTTCACGCAGCGCGCGATGAGTCTCACGTCGGCGACGACGTTCACGTGGTATCTCGGCCTCGTCCTCGTCGTGCTCGCGTTCTTCGCGGCCGGCGTCTGGGCCGTGCTCGGCGACGACAGCTTCGATCTCTGGTACTTCGGCATCGGCGAGCATTCCTCGCGCATCGCGCGCGGGCTTTTCGCGGCGGCGCTCGGCGTCGTCGTCTATCTGATCTGGCAATCGTTCGCGGTGCGCAGACCCTCGTTGAAACTGCCCGATCGCGGCGAGCTCGTAAGCGCGCGCGCTGTTTATCTCGAGCACGGCGGCGGCGAATTCGCGCATCTCACGTTCATGGGCGACAAGCATCTTTTCTGGTCGGCCGACCGGCATGCCGTCGTCGCGTACGGCGCGGTGCGCGACCGGCTCGTCGCGCTCGGCTCGCCGTCGGGGCCAGAGGCCGCGATCAAGCGCGCGATCCTCGATTTCCGTCATTTCGCCGATGCGCAGGATCGCGCGCCGGTGTTCTACGAAGTGCTCGAACCCGATCTCTCGCTGTATCACGATCTCGGCTTCGACCTCTTCAAGCTCGGCGAGCTCGCAACGATCCGCCTCGACGAATTCACGCTGGCCGGCAAACGCTGGGAAGATCTGCGTCAGGCGGTGAACCGTTCGACGAAGGAACGCCTCGTATTCGAGATCGTCGAACCGCCATTCGACACGGTGCTGATGAGCGACGTCGAGCGCGTGTCGGATCTCTGGCTCGCCGACAAGCGCGCGAGCGAAAAAGGCTTCTCGCTCGGTCGTTTCGATCCGGATTATTTCGCGTGGAGCCCGCTCGCGCTCGTGCGTCGCGACGGCGAGCTCGTCGCGTTCGCGAACGTGCTTCCGCCGTACGGGCCGAACGGCACGGCGAGCGTCGATCTCATGCGCCACATCGCCGACGCGCCGCGCGGGACGATGGATTTCCTGTTCGCGAACGTCATGCAGTGGGCCAAGGATCGCGGCTACGAGACGTTCAGCCTCGGCATGGCGCCGCTCTCGTCGGTCGGCGACAACCCGTACGCGCGCATCAACGAGCGACTCGCCGCGCTCGCGTTCCAGTACGGCGGACGGTTCTACAACTACCAGGGACTGCGCCGCTACAAGGAGAAGTTCGCGCCCGAATGGACCGGCTCGTATCTCGCCTACCCGCGCGGATTGTGGGTGCCGGGTTTGCTGATCGACATCGCGGCGCTGGTCGCCGGCGGATATCGACGGTTCCTGTTCGGGGGGCGTTGACATATCTTCCCGAGGAACATCGGAGAGTGGATCGCGCGTTGTCTCGATCCGCTCCGACCGAGATCATCATGCGCTACGAGAAATGGAAGGATATCGTTACGATCTCGGGTCCGACGGGACTGCGCGTCATCAAGGGTTTCCACGACGAGGCTCTTTCGGGCGAGTGGAAAGGACATCGCTCCTCGAGGCTGGGTCTCAAATGGCGCGTCATTTATCGCGTCGTGGCGAACGTCCTGCTGATTCAAGTCGTCGATATGACGCCTCATGATTACCGGAAGCCGTGAGATGAAAGAATTCCGTCCGGCGCGAAAGCGCATCGAAGTCTCGGTCGGCGATTCCGTGCGGATCGTCCGCGAGTTGCAGGAGCTCAGCCAGAACGAGCTCGCCCACCTTACAGGCATCTCGCAGGCGACGATTTCGGCGATCGAGAACAACCGGGTCAACCTCGGCATCGAGCGCGCCAAGACTCTTGCGCGGGCTCTCAGATGTCACCCCGCCGTGTTGGTGTTTCCCGGATGGGACGTCTCGCTCGAATCGGCGGCCTAAGCCATTCCTGCTCGCGAGGGCTCGCCTTCTGCCAGCAGCACCAAAGCTCGTCATTCCCGACGAAATTTCAAACTGAAGCACTATCCAGCGCCGGCGCCGGAGTGCGCCATTCGACGGACTCGCTGCGACACGGAGACGGGACGTTACTTGCCAACCGCGCCGCTCGCCGGCAGATTCTTCACGATCACATCGCCGAGCGCCGCGTAGTCGCCGTTGTAGTGATGCCCGCCCGGCAGCGTCACGACTTTCATCTGAGCCGGCTGCGGCTTCAGGCAGAAGCTGTCGCTCTCGTCGACGCCGTGCACGCAGACGAGCGGCACCTTGCTCGCGGCGATCTCGGGTCCGATCGGCAGCGCTTCGTCGTGATGCGTCGATCCGAACCAGTCGCCGACGTGGATCTCGAACACGGCTTCGTCGTCGGGCGAAATCAGGATTCCGCCGTCGACGCGCGCCCGTGCCGCGTCCGGCAGCCGGTTCGCGACGACCGGCACGAGACTCGCGCCGAACGAGTAGCCGATCAGCACGAAGCGCGCGGCCGGTTGTGTCTTGCCGTAATGCGCGATGACGCGCGCGATCGCCTGCGCGGCCGCGTCCGGCGTCTGCTTGTGCCAGAAGAATTTCAATGTCGAGAAACCGATCACGCGCACGCCGTCGGCGTTGAGCGCGGCGGCGACGCCGCGATCGAGCCCGGCCCAGCCGCCATCGCCGGTGATGACGATCGCGATGCGGTGCGCGTCGCCGCGCGTCGGCGGAAGATCGGTGATCGGAAGATCGGCGACGTCGTCCGGCAGCGCGACGCGCGCCGACATCTCGCGACGGCGCCAGTGCGCGAACGTCGCGGCGAGATCGCGATTTGCTTCCTGTGACGCGCGCGGATGCACGAGCGCGTCGAACGCATCGACGCCGACGCGCGCGTCGGCGAGCAGTCCGCTCGCGCGAGCGCCCGACGCGAACGGCTTCGGTATCCATGTCGCCGGCAGATGGTCGACCGGCACGACGCGAAACGCGCCGCCGTCCGCCGCCGTCATCGCGCCGGCATCGCCGGTGCAGAAGGCTTTCGGAAGACGGAACGCTTCGTCCCAGCCGAGCGTCACGAGTCCCGCGAACGTGCCGGCCGGCGCCTGCGCGACGAGCGCGTAGGCGAACGTCGCGCCGCTGCCGTCGCCGACGACGAGCGGATACGTGTACGTGGCGAAGCCTTCATGACGCTCGATCCAGTGTGCGACTTCCTCGACGTGACCCGCGGGGTACGAGCACTTGCCCGACAGGCCTTCGAGCTTCCTGAGATACGTCGGCAGGTCGATGCCGACGACGAACGCGCCTTCGCGCGCGAGCGCGCCGGCGAGATCGTCCTGACGCAGGCTCCAGCCGTCGCGGTCGGAGAAGAACAGCACCGTCTGCGCGGCGTCGCCGGACGGTCGCGTCAGATGCAGCGCGCCGAACAGGCCGTAGTCGAGCGTCTCGGTGCGCGGCTGCGACGTCGGTCCCTGCGTGCCGCCTTCGCTCGCTGATGGCGCATCGATGCGAAGCGCAGCCCGCACGTGCGACGGCGCGCACAAGCTCGCGACGATCCCCGCGATCGCGAACGCCACCAAGCGCGCACTCATCGCGACGCGGCCATCAGCGCCTCGATCGCGTCGGGATCGCGCGGCACGGAATCGGTCAATATCTCGGGATCGCCGCGCGTGACGACGATGTCGTCCTCGATGCGAATGCCGATGCCGCGCCAGCGCGCCGGCACTTTCTTCAGCTCCGGCGCGATATAGAGGCCCGGCTCGACCGTGACGACCATGCCGGGCTCGAGCATGCGGAACTCGCCATCGACGCGGTAATCGCCGACGTCGTGCACGTCGAGGCCGAGCCAGTGCCCGGTCTTGTGCATGTAGAACCTGCGATAAGCGTGCTCGCGAAGGTTCTTTTCGAGACTGCCTTCGAGAAGTCCGATGCGGATCAAACCGCGCGTGATGACGCGCACGGCGGCCTCGTGATACGCGTCGAACGAGCGGCCGGGACGCACTTCGTCGATCGCCGCCGTCTGCGCCGCGAGCACGATGTCGTAGAGCGCGCGCTGCTCGGGCGAGAATTTGCCGTTGACCGGAAACGTGCGCGTGATGTCCGACGCGTAGCATTCGTACTCGGCGCCGGCGTCGATCAGAAGCAAGTCGCCGTCGCGAAGCTCCGCGTCGTTCGCGCGATAGTGCAGCACGCAGGCGTTCGCGCCGCCGCCGACGATCGGCTCGTAACTCGGCACCGCGCCGTGACGGCGGAACTCGTGCAGGAGCTCGGCTTCGATCTCGTGCTCGTTCATGCCGGGACGGGTCGCGCGCATCGCGCGTACATGCGCGGCAGCCGCGATGCGCGCGGACTTCCGCATGAGGCGGATCTCGCCGCGCGACTTGTAAAGCCTGAGATCGTGCAGCAGGTGCGACAGCGCGACGAACTCGTGCGGCGGCACCGCGCCCTTGCGCACGTCGGCGCGCACGCGATTGACCCAGCCGATCAGTTTGAGATCGAATTCGGGATCGCGTCCGAAGTGATAATAGACGCGCGCGCGGCCTTCGATCATGCCGGGCAGGATGTCATCGATGTCGTCGATCGGGAACGCATCGTCGAACGCGTAGTCGCGCACGGCGCCTTCGGTGCCGGCGCGCGTGCCGTCCCAGCGCTCGCGCTCGGCGTCGCGCTCGCGACAGAAGAGGATCGTCTCGCCCTGCTCGCGTCCCGGGATCAGCGCGAGCACCGCGTCGGGCTCGGGAAATCCCGAGAGGTAGTGGAAATCGCTGTCCTGCCGGTACGGATAGTGCGAGTCGTTGTTGCGCACGCGCTCGGGCGCCGCGGGCACGATGACGATCGCGTCGCGTCCGGCCATGCGCATCAGTTGCCGGCGGCGGCGGACGAACTCGTTCGTTCCGATCATCGCTCTCTCGTCAATGCACGGAATGGCGCGCCGCCTGGCGCGGCCGCATCAGCTCGGTATGCAGCAGCAGCACGCCGACGCGGACGAACTCGAGCACTTCGCCGAGCGCGGTTTCGTCTTCCTCGTCGTCGTCGTAGTCGAAGCGCGACGCCGCGATGCGGCCGAAATCGGCCAGCACTTCATTCGCGTCGGCCGAGAGCAGGCCCGCCGGCGAACCGGAAAGACCGACGCCGCCGAGGAAGCCGCGGCACCATTCGACCAGCGCGTCGCCGCGCCGCGCGACCGGCGCATCGTCGGCCGGCAAGAGCGGCTCGAAGCCGAGATCGGGATCGTCGAGCTGCGCGCGGCAATCGCGATACAGGCGTCCGAGCGCTTCGTGGCGCAGCGGGGCTTCGTCTCCGGGGTCGAGCTCGAGCGCGCGCGGCCATTCGCCTGCGCCGGCGCTGCCGCCGGCGCAGAGGTAGCCGGTCAGCGAACCGTGCAGATCGCTCGCGCCGACGCCGAGCCGCAGGCTCGCCAGCACGCGGGCGAGCTCCTCGTGAGTCAACGACGATCGCGTCATGCGGGCGAGCGGAGGCGCATCGGGACCATTGTACCCATGCCGTCCAAGCGTGGCGCGCCTCGTGACGATTGCCTAAACTCGGTTTCCCGGGGGACGCGGACCTCGCGCCGATGAAGGACGTCCGGTTGCGATCATCGATGCTGCGCCGGTGCGCGGCAGCGGCGGGTCTCGCGCTGCTGTCCGCCGCGGGGCTCGTCGCGCATGCCGGCGCCGAGGCGCCGCCTCGCGATTTTCATTTCCAGACGCTCGGCACCGATCAGGGGCTCGCGCAAAACACGGTCACCGCGATGCTGCAGGATCGTGCGGGCTTTCTCTGGATCGGCACGCAGGCCGGCCTGCAACGCTTCGACGGTTACGCGTTCCGCTCGTTCGAGCCTTCCGCCGACGCGGACGCGGCGCCGGACGCGTCGGTTTCCGCGCTCGCCGAGGACGCCGACGGCGTGCTCTGGATCGGCACCGCCGGCGCGGGCATCGAGCGTCTCGATGCGGGACACGCGACCGTCGAGCGCGTACCGATGCCGGCGGGCGCGCCGCCCGAGCTCGCGAATATCCGCGCGCTGGCGCCGGGTGCGAAACATGCGCTCTGGGTCGGCACCGACGCGGGACTCGCGCGGCTCGACGCGAACGGCCTGCACCTCGATCCCTCGCTCGCGCTTCCGCACGGCGAAGGCCGCGCGGCACGCGTGCGTCAGCTTCGCCTGAACGACGACGGCACGCTCTGGATCGCGAGCACGCTCGGACTCTTCCGCCTGCCCGCCGATGGCGGCGCGCTCGAGCGAGTCGGCGCGGAGATCCTCGACGACGTGACCGCGCTCCTCGTCGATCATGCGCATCGGCTGTACGCCACGAGCTACGACGGCCTCTACCGCATCGAGACCGACGGCGCGCCGCGACGTATCTGGCCCGCGAGCGGCGGCCACACGGTCACCGCGATCGCCGAGGACACGCGCGGCAGGCTCTGGCTTGCGGCGCCGCACGAAGGACTCGTCGCGTTCGATCCCGAGCGCGGCGACGAGACGTGGCTCAAACCCGAGCGCAATGTCGCCGGCGCGCTGCCGGGCTCGCTGATCTCGGGCCTGCTCGTCGATCGTTCCGGATTGCTATGGGTCGGCATGAGCGAACGCGGCCTCGCGCACGCCGACACGGCCGGCTCGATCTTCCAGGCGATCGAGGATCCCGACGCCGAGCGCGACGCGGGATCGGACAACGTGCACGCGATCTTCGAGGACGCCACCGGCGGAATCTGGCTCGGCACCGACGGCGACGGCCTCAAGCGCTACGATCCCGCGACCGGCGCGTTCGATCGTTACGGCGACGTGCTCGCGCATGCATTCGCGTCGGTTCCGTCGAAGCATCCGGACCTGCGCGTCGCTTCGGCCAAGCGCGCCGATGCGCGTGCGCCGACGCCGGACCAGGCGCCCGAATTGCACGTCGAAGCGCTCGCCGGCACGGGCCTGGGACGCTTGTGGGTCGCGACGAACCGTGGCGTCGCGCTGTTCGATCCCGCGCGCCGCAGCGCGACCGTGCTGCCGCTCGACGACGACGCGGACGGAGGCCTCGCCGAAGCCGACGTGCGCAGCATCCTTTCCGCTCGCGACGGGCGGCTCTGGCTCGGCACGGCGTACAACGGACTCGCACGCTACGACGCGCCGGTCGAGCGCTGGCAGATCCTGCGCGCCGATGCCGGCACGCCGCGGCTCGGCAGCAACACCGTCCTGGCGCTGCTCCAGGACCGGAGCGGCACGATCTGGGTCGGCACGCTGAACGGGCTCGACCGCATCGATCCCACCGGCAACGTCACATCGTTCCGACAGGATCCCGCCGATCCGCGCTCGCTCGCCGGCAACGTCGTGCGTGCGCTCCATGAAAGCGCCGACGGCACGATCTGGATCGGCACGCAGGCGGGATTGAATCGCGTCGACGGCGTCGAGGGCGGGCGCATGCGCTTCACGCACTGGCTGCCACGCGACGGCTTGCCGAACGGCACGATCCTCGCGATCGGCGAGGACGCGATGGGCCGCCTCTGGCTGAGCTCGAACAAGGGCCTCGCGGCGTTCGACCGCAGCAACCAGACGTTCCGCGCGTACGGTGCTTCCGACGGACTCCAGAGCACCGAGTTCAACAGCGGCGCGTTCGCTCCGCTGCGCGACGGGCGCCTCGCGTTCGGCGGCGTCGACGGGCTGACGCTGTTCTCGCCGCAGGCGATCGTCGCCAGCCGCTATCCGGCGCCGGTCGTCTTCACCGACGTCGACATCGGCAACACCGGCCGCCACGTGCTGCGCGATGCCGCGAGCGTGCGCATGGCGCAGGCCGATCGCGTCGTGCGCTTCGAATTCGCAGCGCTCGATTTCACGGCGCCCGAGCGCAACCGCTTCATGTACCAGCTCGAAGGATTCGACGAGCGCTGGATCGACGCGGGCTCGCGCCACGAGGCGACGTACACGAACCTCGACGTCGGCCGCTATCGCTTTCGCGTGCGCGCCGCGAATCACGACGGCTACTGGAACGAGACACCGGCGACGCTGAACCTCGTCGTCGCGCCGCCGTGGTGGGCGGGAACCGAAGCGAAGCTCCTCTATCTCTTCGCCGCGATCGTCGGCGCGGCGATCTGGTGGAATGTATTGAAGCGGCGTCGGCAGGAACTCGCGCGGCACCAGCTCGACCTTCGCGAGCGCGAGGATCGGCTGCGCCTCGCGCTCTGGGGCTCGGGCGACGAGTTCTGGGACTGGGACATGAGGAACGACACGCTCTTCATCACCGGCGTCGGCGAGCTGCTGCGCAATCCGAACGAAGGCAAGCCGATCGCGGCGCGCGCATGGATCGAGGAGAACGTCCATCCCGACGATCTGCCGGTCGTGCAGCAGCGCATCGACGAGCACGCCGCGGGGCTCACCGAGACGCTCGAATCGGAGCATCGCCTGCGCTCCGGCCGCGGCGACTGGATCTGGGTGCGCGCGCGCGCGCGCATCGTCGAGCGCGACGAGAACGGGCAGCCGCTGCGCATGTGCGGCACGGCGCGCAACATCATGGCCAAGCGCGTCGCCGACCGCGAGCACCGCATCGCGCAGGAGGTCATCCGCAGCATGACCGAGGCGCTGACGGTGACGGATCTCGAGTTCCGTTTCGTCTCGGTCAATCCCGCGTTCACGCGCATGACCGGCTGGCGCGAGCACGAAGTCATCGGCAAGGTCGCATCGCTCCTCAACTGCTCGCAGCATCCGCCCGAGCACTATCTCGCGATGCGCGAGGCGCTCGAGCGCAACGGCCACTGGCGCGGCGAGCTCTGGCAGCGGCGCAAGGACAACGAGGAATTCCTCTGCTGGCTCGAGCTCACCGAAGTGCGCGACGCGTCGGGCGCCCGCACGCATTTCGTCGGCGTCTTGAACGACATCACCGATCGCAAGCGAGCCGAGCAGGAGCTTCGCTATCTCGCGAACTACGACACGCTCACCGGTTTGCCGAACCGCACGCTGCTGAGCGAGCGTCTCGGCCACGCGATCATTCGCGCGCGGCGCGGCAATCGGAAGGTCGCCGTGCTGTTCCTCGATCTCGACCGCTTCAAGCACGTCAACGACTCGATGGGCCATGCGGCCGGCGATCGCATGCTGAAAGCGGCGGGCAGCCGATTGCGGCATGTCGTGCGCGAAGGCGACACGGTCGCGCGGCTCGGCGGCGATGAGTTCACGGTCGTGCTCGAAGACGTCGCCGGCAATCTCGAAGCCGAGCACATCGCGCAGAAAGTCATCGCGGCGTTCGACCAGCCGCTCGAGCTCGACAACGGGCAGGAGGTCGTGATCTCGCCGTCGATCGGCATCAGCTTCTATCCCGATCACGGGCAGGTGCCGACCGATCTCCTCAAGTTCGCCGACACCGCGATGTACCAGGCGAAGGAGCGCGGGCGGCGCACATACATGGTCTATACCGAGGCGATGGACGCGGCTGCGCGGCTTCGCGCGACGACCGTCGCGGCGCTTCGCAAGGCCCTGGAACGCAACGAATTCACACTCGTCTATCAACCCAAGCTCTCGCTGCTCGACGAGCGCGTGACCGGCGTCGAGGCGCTCTTGCGCTGGCGCAGCGAAGATCTCGGCAACGTGCCGCCGACCTCGTTCATCCCGATCGCCGAAGAGACCGGCATGATCATCGAGATCGGCGATTGGGTCGTCGATCAGGCCTGCGCGCAGCTTGCGCGCTGGCGCGACGCCGGCATCCGCGACGTGACGATGTCGGTGAACGTGTCGGTGCTGCAACTGCTCCGCGGCGAGCTGACGCAGCGGCTCTGCGACATCCTCGCCGAGCACGACGTCGCGCCGAACCAGCTCGAGCTCGAGCTGACCGAATCGATGGTCATGGCGAATGCCGAGCAGTCGATCACGACGCTGCGACAGCTGAAGGCCGTCGGCGTGACGCTCGCGATCGACGATTTCGGCACCGGTTATTCGTCGCTGTCTTATCTCAAACGCCTGCCGATCGACACGCTCAAGATCGACAAGGAATTCGTCGGCGACATCACGACCGATCCCGACGACGAGGCGATCACGGCAACCGTCATCACGATGGCGCACTCGCTCGGGCTCAATGTCGTCGCCGAAGGCGTCGAGAGCGCCGAGCAGGTCGAGTATCTGCGCGAGCAGGGTTGCGACGAGATACAGGGGCACTGGCTTTCGCTACCGCTCGGTGCGGACCAATGTCTGAGCTTTTTGAGGGATCGCGCGATCCGGCGGCGCATCGCGTTGGGCGAGACGCGATAAAGACGATAGCCGGGAGCCGGTAACCGTCAGCCGGAAAGCGAGGCTGAACCGCTCTTCGGCTGCGGGCTACCGGCTACCGGTTTCCGTCTTTGGATCGGGAAATTCGACGTCTCTTCCACACAAATCTTGATGCTATATTGCCGCCATGTCCGCGCATGAAGAGAAGCTCCTTGCGATCGGCGACCGGGTCGACCGGCTGCTGGAGCTTTGCCGCACGCTGCAGGAAGAGAATCGCAGCCTGCGCCACAGCCAGGAGCAACTCGCGACCGAGCGCGCGCAGCTGCTCGCGCGCAACGAGCAGGCGCGATCGCGTGTCGAGGCGATGATCCTGCGCCTGAAATCGCTCGAGCAGAATCACGGATAGACGATGAGCGAGAGCGAGCCGGTCTCCGTTTCGATCCTCGATCGCGAATACCTCATCGCGTGCACGCCCGAAGAGCGCGCCGGCCTCATCGCGGCGGCGAGTTTCCTCGACGCGAAGATGCGCGAGATCCGCGCCGGCGCGAGATCGGCGAACCTCGATCGCATCGCCGTGCTCGCGGCGCTCACGATCGCGCACGAGCTGATCGGCCTGCGCCAGCGCGAGTCGAACGACGCTGCCGCGCTGGCACATCACCTGCAAGCGATTCACGCGAAGCTTGAACGCGCGTTGCCGGGCTCCATACAATAGCCCCAGGTGTCCTCTGCGGTGCGCGACAGCGCACTCTTACATATTGCCTTGTTCCTATTGACGACCCGGGACAGGACGCTGAAGCCGGTGTGCATGTCCGCCACGCGCGGAAAGCCTGATGGCCTGGCCGACTCTCCCACCTGAACCCATGGTTCAAGGTCGTTCGATGCGCACCGCCATCGCGGAGGATGCCGTTGCTTTTGCGATCCGTCCTGGATCGCCGTTCCAGCCTTCGTTGACTTGCGCGTGGGGTGTCGCGAAGGATGACGTCCAGATGCGGCCATCCATGGCCGCACTTTTCGAGTGAAGCACGGCTTCGAGTGAACGTGACCGCGCTCGGTTAAGAGCAAGAAAACGAAGCAAGGCACTGGTAGTCGCGCTCGGTGTGCCTGCCATATCCGAATCTTCCTGTCGTCATTCCGGCGAAAGCCGGACAAGCGCGAAGCGCGCAGAACGTCCGAAGGACGGCCCGAAGGGCGAGCGAAGCGAGTAATCCATTTGCTCTTCCTTAGTCATCCCCTTCGGCACGACGCACTCTGGCATCATGCGCGCATGCCCTCGCCTGCCGACGCCGCGCGGAACGCCTTGCGTACGCAACTGCGCGAACGGCGCGCCGCGATCTCGACGGCCGATCGCATCGCCGCGACGATGTCGCTCGTCGAGCATCTCGAAGCGATTCCCGAATTCCTCACCGACACGAACGTCGCCGGTTACTGGGCGATCGGCGGCGAGTTGCCGCTCGCGGCGATCATCGGAAGTTTGCGCGCGCGCGGACAGGTCTATCATCTGCCCGTGATCGACGAGCACAAGCGCCTCAAATTCGCCGCGTGGTGGCCGGGCATGGATATCGCGACGAACCGGCTCGGCATTCCGGAACCCGCGGACACCGATGCTTCGCTCGCGCCCGACGCGCTCGACGTGGTGCTCGTGCCGCTGCTCGGCTTCGACCGGCGCGGACACCGGCTCGGCTTCGGCGGCGGCTATTACGATCGCAGCTTCGCATTCCTGCGCGATGTCGAACGGCCGGCGAAGCCGCTGCTCGTCGGGATCGGGTACGCTCTGCAGGAAGTCGAACGCGTCCCGCATGAGGATTGGGACGTGCCGCTCGACTACGTCGCGACCGAGCGCGAACTGATCGACTTCACGAACCCGGAACGCTGACGCATGCGCTACTGGCTGATGAAGACCGAGCCCGACGAGTTCTCGATCGACGATCTCGCGAAAAAGAAGATCGAACCGTGGACCGGCGTGCGCAACTACCAGGCGCGCAACTTCATGCGCGAGATGAAGCCTGGCGACGGCGTGCTCTTCTATCACTCGAGCTGCGAAGTGCCCGGCGTTGCCGGCATCGCCGAAGTCGCGACCGAGGCGTATCCCGATCCGACGCAGTTCGACCGGAAGAGCGACTATTACGACGCCGGGAGCAAGCGCGAGGAGCCGCGCTGGTCGCTCGTCGATGTCCGCTACAAGCACAAGCTGAAGCGCGTGATCCCGCTCGCCGAGCTCAAGGATCGCAAGGAGCTCGACGGCTTCGCGTTGCTCGCTCGCGGCAACCGGCTCTCGGTGTTGCCGGTGGCGAAAACACAATGGGATTTCATTCTCGGACTCGAATGAGCGCGTAGCTCGAAACGAAGTGCCAGCGAATCATCGCGAGAGTTGAATGAACGCGCCGGGGAGCGCATCGACGATGTCGAAAGACGAAGAAAAACGCGAAGCCGCCCGTGCGGCCATCCGCTACGTCGATGGCGCGCGCATCATTGGCGTCGGCACCGGCTCGACGGTCGCGCATTTCATCGACGCGCTGGCCGAGCGCAAGGGCGAGATCGACGCGGCGATCTCGAGCTCCGAGCAGTCGACGCGGCTCCTCGTCGAGCGCGGTATTCCGATCGCGAACCTCAACGATGTCGTCGGCATTCCGGTTTACGTCGACGGCGCCGACGAGTGCGATCCCGGCAAACATCTGATCAAGGGCGGCGGTGGCGCATTGACGCGCGAGAAGATCATCGCGGCCGTCGCGACGAAATTCGTCTGCATCATCGACGCGGCCAAACGCGTCGACGTGCTCGGCAGATTCCCGCTGCCGATCGAAGTGATTCCGATGGCGCGCGGCTATGTGTCGCGCGAGATCGTGCGGCGCGGCGGCGAGCCGGTCTGGCGCGAGAGCTTCGTGACCGACAACGGCAACTGGATCCTCGACGTGCACGGCTGGCAGATCACCGATCCGGTCGCGATGGAGCACGATCTCAACCAGATCGCTGGCGTCGTGACGGTCGGCCTCTTCGCGCAACGTCCCGCCGACATCGTGCTGATCGGCGATCACGAGATGCCATAGCGGCGCCCGCAGCGATCACTGCGAGGATCGCGCCTGCCTGTCGTGCGCGGGTTCGTTGCCGAGCCGCGCGAGCACCCACCCGAAGCCCTTCGCGCGCGCCGTCGCGGCGACTTCGGCGGCGAGCGCATCGGCGGCGGGATCGTGCCGGTTCCGCAAGGCTTCGACAGCGGCGAGCCGACTCTCGAGCGCCCAGCCGAGCCAATGACGCTGCTCCGCGTCGTCCGCCATCGCGCGCAGATCAGCGATGCCGGCGGCGTCGCCCGAGCGCGCACGCAGCACGGCGAGCGCCCAGTCGACGACGAGCACTTCCAGCCGCTCCGTGATGCCGCGGCGCAGTTCCTTCGCGCGCGCGGCCGCGCGATCGCGCGCCGCCGTGTCGCCGAGCGCATCGGCGCAGAGCGCGAGCAGCGCATGCGCATCCGCTTCTCCGGTGTTCACCTCGGCCTTGGAGAATCCGTCCACCGAACGTTCCAGGCGCACGCGCGCTTCGGCCCAGCGCTGCTGGCCCATCTCGACCTGCGCGAGCGTCATGTCGATGTTCGGCTGCATTAGCAGATCGTTCGAGCTCTTCGCGAGCGCCATCGCCTCTGCGAGACCGTCTTCGGCGCCCGCGACGTCGCCGCGGTCGAGCGCGACTTCGGCGCAGTTGAAATCGACCACGATGGCGAATTGTGGATCGCCGATGTGCTTGACCGTCTCCTTGCCGCGCTTGCATGTCTCTTCCGCGGCATCGAGATCGCCGCGCAGACGCAGGACGTCCGCGTAGTTCGCGAGCGACCACACGTCGCTGGACACGGTGCCGACCTTCTCGCTGAGCGCAAGCACTTCGCGATATTCCTCGACGACCTTGTCGCTCGCGCTCTCGTCGGCGTCCGCCGTCGCCAGCGCCTGCAGTCCCCATTTCTGCATCGGCACGTCGCCAGTCTCGCGCGAGAGATCGAGCACGTGACGCGCCGCCGTCGCCGCGCCGTCGCGATCGCCCAAGATCCACAGCATGCGCGAAAGATCGCTGTAAGCCGCCGTCATGCCGGCCAGATCGCCGATGCTCTGGTAGCTCGACATCGCGCGCTGATATTCCTCGCGCGCGGCGTCGCCGTGATTGGCGCTTACGAGGTTCTTGCCGAGCATTTCGCGCGCCGAGGCCTCGCCGTGCGGATTGCCGTTGCGCTGATACAGCGCTATCGCCTCGCGCAGCGCTGCGTCGGCGTCGGCGACATCGCCGAGATGGAAGAGCGCCGTGCCGAGCCGCATCTTCGCGTCGGCGATCTGGCCCGGCGCGCCGCGCGCCTCGGCGAGCGCGAGCGCCTGCCGCGCGTGCTCGGCCGCACGTTTGACGTCGTTGCGCTCGGCGTCGATGTCGGCGGCGGCGAGCTCGACACGCGGATCGCCCGCGACATCCGCGAGCTTGCGCAATTCGGCGAGCGCGTCCGCCGCGCCAGCGAAATCCTGCGCCGACAGCGAGGCGTAGATCAACCGCAGGCGATAGTCGGGACTTTCCGGACGCAGCTTGATCAGCGCGCGAGCGACATCGGCCGCTTTCGACCATGCGTTCCGTGTCGTCTGCTGTTGCAGATCGATCTGCAGACGCTGCTCTTCCGGCAATCCCTGCGCGTGCGCCGCCGCCTGATCCGCTGCCGCGGCCGCCTTCGCGACGTAACCGAGCGCGGACCAGGCCTGCGCGAGATAGCTGTACGCCGGCGCATAAGCCGGCGCCTGCGCGATCGCATCGAGCAGTTCGTCGCGCGCGCGCGCCGGATCGTTGCGATGCAAGGCGTCGAGCGCGAAACCGATGCGGCGCGCGATATCGGCCGTCGGCGGTTGCGCGTTCGCGACGAGGCGCAGCGTCTGACTCGTCGCGGCGTCGATGTCGAAATGCTCGCGCAGGCCCGCACCGGCCTCGGCAACCAGCGCCGGCAGATCCGAGACGGCCGCATCGCGCGCGAGCGTCGCGACCGCCGCGCCGCTCTGCGCATCCTGAAGCGCGAGATCGAGCCGCACGTGCGGCGTGTCGGGAGGCCCGGAGACGAGGTAGCCGCCGCTCAGCACGTAGTCGGCGCCGAGGCGATGCCGCAGCGTCGCGAGACTCTGCATCGCGAAGCCGCCGGCGAGAGGAGCGGCGAGATCCGCATGTGCGCCGCGCACGAGCTCGTCGGGCAGGACGTAGAGCTTGCCGGCCGCGGTCATTTCGGTCGCGAGCATCTCGTCGAGCGCGGGACCGAGCCATGCATCCTTCGCGTTCTGCGAGAGATTGTTGAATTCGACGATCGCGATCGCGCTGCCTTGACTCACGGTAGGAGCGGCCGGCGGCGCTTCGCGATGCAGGAACGAGGCGACGGCAAATGCAACGACGACGATCGCGGCCGCGATCGATGCGATCCACGCGACGCGACGGCGCGGCGCCGGAGTCGGCGACGGCGGTGCGAGACCATCCGCGGCCCTCGGCTGCGCGTCGCGATCCGCGAACGGTTCGACGGCCGGGTGCGCGGAAGTTTCCTCGCGCGGCGTGTCGGCGTCGTTCACCGCAAGCATTTCTGTCTTTGAAAGCGATGCGACCGACGAGCCGCTTGCGAGCGTATCCGCGCCGCGCTCGATGCGCTGCACGGGCGCGACGAAGCGGTAGCCGAGCTTGGGCACCGTCTCGATGCAGTGCGACTCGTGCTCGCCGCCGAGCGCCTTGCGGATCAGCCAGATGTGTTTGGTCAGGTTCGATTCGTCGACGAAGCCGCGCGGCCAGAGCGCGTGCATCAGCTCGTCCTTGCTGACGGCATGGCCGGCGCGTTCGACGAGCAGCACGAGCGTATCGAACACCTTCGGCGTCAGCGTGATCTGAGCGCCGTTCGCGAGCAGCCGACGCTCGTTCGGATCGAGCTCGAACTCGCCGAAGCGGTAGATCGGCTTTCCGATCGCCGACATGTACCTTGGCCGTGGCAGGAAATCTGCCAGAAAAATACCAGAGAAATCGACGCGACGCGGCGGCATGCGCGGCGCGATCGTCGTTCCGGGCCGGGTGAACGTGCTGGCCCGGTTTCAGAAGGAGTCCGCCGCGAATGCAGTCATTCGCGCCGAAGCGAATCGCGAGGTGTTGGTCTGACCGACGTCCCCGCGCCGATGGAGAAGTCCGCGTGCATGCATTCAGGTCCGGCATCGCCATCCGACGGAGCACTTGTGCCACCGCCGTTCTCGCCGCGCTGTCCGCGACGATCGCAGCAGGTCCGCGCGCGGCGCCGCCCGGCGCGCCCGAGGCCTCGGCGCCCGCTTCGATCGCGGTCACGAACTGCGACGACAGCGGCCCCGGCAGCCTGCGCGATGCGGTCGCCTCCGCCGCCACCGGCGACACGGTCGATCTTGGCGGTCTCGCGTGCAGCACGATCACGCTGACCAGCGGCGCGATCGAGATCCCGCAGGACGATCTTTACATCAAGTACACGCCGCACGACGGGCCGCGACCGACGATCGCCGCGAACCTACAGAGCCGGATCTTCCATCACACCGGTCACGACACGCTGAAGATCGAAGGCGTCGTCCTCAACGAGGGCAAATACGACAACAGCGAGCCGTTCCAGCTCGTCGACTCGGACGGCGGCTGCATCTACTCGGCCGGCAACGTGCACGTCGTCGCGAGCATTGTCACGAACTGCATCGCGACGGCGACGCGCGGTGCGCACGCGGCCGGCGGCGGAATCTACGCCGCGGGATCGATCACGCTCGTCGAAAGCGTCGTCTCCGGCAACACCGCGACCGCGACGGCGCAGTTCAACGACGGCGGCGGCCTGTTCGCGCATGGCGCGGTCGCGATCTACTACAGCAGCGTCAGCGACAACGTCATCTACGGCCCCGGCGAATCCGGTTTCGGCGGCGGCATCGCGGTCGTCAACGCCGGCACGACGCCGTCCGTGATCGCGAACTCGACGATCGACGGCAACGTCGCCGACATCGGCGGCGGGCTCGAGCTGAGCGGCATCGCGACGTACGGCACCGAGGCGACGATCACGAACAGCACGATCACCGGCAACACGGCGAGCCGCTACGCGGCTGCCGGTTATTTCCGCGGACCGCTGACGATCGTCTCGAGCACGATCGCGTTCAACACGTCGTCGACGGGGCCCGCAATCGATCTCACCTCGCACACCGATCCGGTGCGGATCGAAAGCTCGATCGTCGCCGACAACGACGACGACTCGTTCGACTACGACATCGGCGCGCAGGGTTACGCGATCACGATCGCCGGATCGCACGATCTCGTGATCTTCGCGTCGTCCTCGATCGCGTTGCCGGACGACACGATCGCCGACGAGCCGATGCTGCTGGCGCTGGCCGACAACGGCGGACCGACGCGCACGCTGGCACTCGGCGCCGGCAGCGCCGCGATCGACCGCGGCGACGACATCGCAGGCCTGGCTTTCGATCAGCGCGGCAGCCCGTACCCGCGCATATCCGGCGCGGCCGCGGACATCGGCGCCTACGAGAGCGAATCCGCCGACGCGATCTTCGGCGACGGGTTCGACGGAGCCAGCGGCTTGCTGACTCATACGGCCGAGATGTTGCCGTGAGGCGCGCGCGGCCTCTCGTCGCACCGAATGCAACGACAAACGACAGCGGCAGGAAATCTGCCAGAAAAAAGCCAGAGAAAGATCGATGACGCGGCCAGGCGCGCCGCGCGATCGTCGGCGCGGGTTGGCCGGGCGCACCTCTCTCCTGCCTGCGGCGCACAGCGACGGCGAACAGCGCGTCCGGTCAGCCTTCCGTTTCCGCCGCATCCGCCCGATGGCGGCACACGACAAGGAGGATCACACGATGCGAAACGTTCGAAGGATAAGTCTCGCGGCCGGATTGGCTTTGGGCCTTCCGCCCTGGCTCGCGTCCGCGCAAGCGGCCGGCGGGCCGTATGTCATCGATCGGGCCGCGATCGCCGGCGGAGGTGCCACGATCGCCGGCGGCAGCTTTCGGTTGAGCGGAACGTTCGGACAGCCCGCGACGGCGCAACTCGCGGCCGGAGGCTATCGCCTCTACGACGGCTTCTGGGTACCGGCCGGTCCGCTCGACGACACGATCTTCGCCAATGGTTTCGATCCGTAATTCCGGGGAGGAATGCATCATGCGTCATATCTGTATCTCGATCGCCATCGCCGCCGCTCTTTCCTGCGCGAGCGCGGCGCTCGCCGATCCGCTCGGTTCGGCATTCACGTATCAGGGTCAGTTGAACGACGGCAGCGCGCCGGCCAACGGCAACTACGATTTCCAGTTCGCGTTGTATACATCCGCCAGCGGCGGCAGCGCGGTCGACACCGTCGAGCTCGACGGCGAAACCGTCAGCGGAGGGCTCGTCAATGCCTCGCTCGACTTCACCGACGCACCGTACAACGGACAGGCGCTGTGGGTCGAAGTCAGTGTGCGCGCCGCCGGCGGCGGCAGCTTCACGACGTTGTCGCCGCGTCAGGCGATCAGCGCGACGCCGTATGCGTTGTATGCGCTGAGCGGCAACGCAGGTCCGCCGGGACCTCCGGGACCGCAAGGCGATCCGGGTCCGCAAGGCGATCCCGGCCCGCAGGGACCACCCGGCGTCGTCACGCTTCCGTTCAGCGGCAGCGCATCGAGCAATTCGGCGGTATTCCAGATCGCGAACACCGGCACAGGCGGCGGCATCGTCGCAACCAGCGCGGGCGGCGGCATCGCCAACGCGGCGCTGAGCGCGAACGGAACCGGTATCGGTGCAGTCATCACGAACGCGTCGACCGATACCGCGCTGCTGCTCGGCAACAACATCACGGGCGGCACGGGTTATCTGATCAAGGCGTTCGTGCCGGCAGGCGAATTCCATATCGACGGTCAGGGGAATCTCTCTTCGCCGTCGACGGGATCGTTCAATACCGCCGCGGCCAACGGGGCAGCCGTCGCAGGAACCGCGTCGAGCGGATTCGGCTTGAAGGGCAACGGCGAGACCGGCGGCTGGTTCACCGGCTCGGCCTACGGCGCGCAGATATTCAATACCGGCAGTTGCAACGGCCCGGGACAGAACTGCACGACGACGCTGCTCGTGCAGAACACGCAGGTCGGCGATCTCATCGTGGGAAGGGCCGCCAACAACTACGTGTTTCGCGTCAACGGCAACGGCGCCGTGTTCGCCAGCGGCTACAACACCGGCGGCGCCGATGTCGCCGAATACGTTCCGTCGTCGCAGACGCTGGAGCCCGGCGATGTCGTCGCGATCGACAGCGATGCCGGCAGCTCGTTCCGGCTCGCCGATGTCGCGAACAGCACCGACGTCGCCGGCGTCATCTCGACGCTGCCGGGCCTCACGATGAACACATCGGAAGCGGACGAGAAAGCGGCCGCTCACGAGCCGCGTCTCGCGCTGACCGGCCGCGTTCCGGTGAAGGCCACCGCGGAAAACGGCGCGATCCGTCCGGGCGATCTTCTGGTGTCGTCGTCGACGCCGGGACATGCGATGCGCGCACCGGAGAATCCGCGTCCCGGCACCGTGATCGGCAAGGCGATGCAGGCGCTCGACGGCGGTCGCGGCGAGATCGAGATGCTCGTCATGTTGCGCTGAGTCGCGGGAAACCGAAGGCGATGTCCGCGTCGCGGCATCGCCTTCGGCGGCACGGCATTCGTATCGACTTCGAAAATCCCGTCATGCGCGTTCGACGGAACGGCAGGAAATCTGCCAGAAAAATACCAGCGAAACCGGCATGACGCGGCGGGGCGCGCGGAGCGATCGTCGCGCCGGACCGCCGATCGTATGTCGGAGTCCGCCCGAACCATTCACCCGACAGGAGAAACTCGCATGAAACGCTCGCTGTTGACCCTAATCGGCGCGCTGGCATGTGCATCGGCGTCGACCATGATCCCGCATGCGTCCGCGCAGAACGCCGACGCGCTCTCGCAGCTCGATCCACTCTTTCCGGTCGGCGACTACACGGCCTGCACCGGAAACCTCATGGCGAGCGCGAAGCAATCCGGGCATGCCACGACCGGGCACGCCCGCGTCGAGAAGGTCCTCGGCGGCAAGTGGATCGCGCTCCACTACGACGAGGACCGCTCGCCGGCGAATTCGCAGCCATACAGCGTCGTCCAGTACATCCGCTACGACGCGACCAGCAAGCGATTCGCCACCGTCGTGCTCGACAACACGACGTCGGGCGCTCCTTACTCGACCGGCATCAGCTCCGGCTTGAACGGCAACAAGATGACGTTCGACGAGTCGTTCGCGGGCGACAAGGAAGCGAAGTACCGCGACACGTTCACGAAAGACGGAGATGCGTTCACCCACACCGGCACGATGCTGGACAAGGACGGGAAGTGGGTCAAGACCGACGAGGAAACCTGCCGCAAGTCGTAGCGCGGCGCAGGCGTCGGCACCGGATCGCGATCGAACGGGAGAAAGCTCATGAATGCTGCCGTGATCGTCCGCCGCGCGGGCTTCGAGCATCGCTTGTTCGCGCTTTCGAGCCTCGCGTTGCTGCTGCTCGCGTTCGCGGGCTTCGCGCGCACGTACTTCCTGAAGCTCGCGTTCGGCACGCCCGAGCTGACGCCGCTTCTGCACCTGCGCGGCGCGCTGATGAGCGCGTGGTTCGTGCTGTTCCTCGCGCAGGTCGGGCTCGTCGCGAGCCATCGCGTGCGCTGGCACCGCCGGCTCGGCATCGCGGGCGCCGTGCTGGCGCTCGCGATCGTCGCGATCGGGCCGATCGTGCTCGTGAACGCGACCGCGCGCGAGGTGCGTGCGCCCGACGGCGATCCGTTCTTCTTCGTCGTCTTCGCCGTGGATTCGGTGATCCTCATCGATTTCGCAATCCTCGTAGCAACCGCGATCGCGCTGCGAAAAAGAAGCGATTTCCACAAGCGCCTGATGCTGCTCGCGACCGCGAGCATCCTCTTGCCTGCGCTTGGCCGGCTCGATCTCGACGCCGCGACGATCTGGCTCGTGTTCTACGCCTGCGTGCTCGTGCCCGTCGCGATCGACACCTGGCGCCATCGGCGCCTGCACCCGGCCTTTGCCTTGGGCGCACCGCTGCTGCTCGCTTCGCAGCATCTCGCGTACTTCGGCGCGAAGACTGCGCCGTGGACGCAATTCGTCAAAGACCTGTTCGCCTGAACATCCGTTTCGGAGGAATCATGAAAGACATCCGTCGCGACACATTGAAGATCCGCCTGCGAATCGTCGCAGCCGCGGCCATCTGCTGCGTTCTCGGAATCGGTACCGCCTCGGCGAAGTGCTCGGACAAGGCGAGAGCGCTCGGCAAGTGTCCGCCGCCGACGCACGTGCAGCCGAAAATGAAAACGAGCGTGCATGGCGCCGGCGCGACGCCGGTCACGGCCGGTCAGCCGAAGACAGCGCGCAGGAACAGCACGCTCCCACCCGGCGTCGGTCCGTCGCCGGTCGAGCATTCCGGCAAGAACGCGCTGAACCCGCAGCCGATTCCGCCGGGTCATCCGATCCATCCGCTGCCTGCGCCGGAAGCGAACGGACCCGGCGGCCATTGATCCGTCGCTTCGAGGATCTGTGAGCGTCATGAACGCACTCTTCCACGCCGACGCGCAGCGGTCGACGACGCGCGATGACCGGGCCTTGCGTGCTCCGGCGCGCGCGCGCCGGCTGCTCGCGCCACTGCTGGCGTTCGCGCTCTGTGCCACAGCGAGCGAACCGTCTGCAACTCACGCCCCCTCCGGCGAGATCGACTGGCAGACGAGCCCGCTCGATCTCGACCTGCGCGGCATGAATGGAGAGCGCTACACGTTCCGTTGTCCGCCGGGCAAACCGCTGCCGAGCCGCGTGACCGGCAGCGGTCCGTATACCGACGACTCGTCGATCTGCACGGCCGCCGTGCATGCGGGCGCGATCCGCGCGAAGGACGGCGGCAAGGTTCTCATCGAAATCCGGCCCGGCCAGAACACCTACGCGGGTTCCGAGCGCAACTACCTGCGCTCCGCCGACTACGACCACGCATGGAGCGGCAGCTTCGTCGTGCTCGATGCGGATGCGAGCGGCGCCCACTGAATCGTCTTCTTCGACACGTTCCGCGAGCGCAGCGCTCTACACGACTTCCACTTAACCCTGAGGAACACGTCATGCGATCCGTTGCTTCGATCCCATCCATCTTCCACTTCGCGCTCGCCGTCGCCGCGCTCGCCCTTGCGAGCAACGCGCGCGCGCAAAGCATCGAATCCTACGCTCCGCAGCCGATGGGACCGCTGACTTCGCTGACGCGGCAGGCCGACGGCAAGATCGTCATCGTCGGCAATTTCTTCCAGGTCGGCGCCGCGACGTACACGCGCGTGGCGCGCCTGAACGTCGACGGCTCGGTCGACACGACGTTCGCAGATCCCAACGTCGATGGCGAAGTCAAAACCGTCGCCGTGCAGCCCGACGGCAAGCTCCTGATCGGCGGTGGCTTCACGAATGTCGGCGGTCAGGCGCGGCACTATCTCGCGCGCCTCGACACGAACGGCACGCTCGATGCGAGCTTCGTCGATCCGAATCTCAACGGTACCGTCTGGGCGATCGCGGTGCAGCCGGACGGCAAGGTGCTCGCCGGCGGCGACTTCGATCACATCGGCGCGACCGCGCAGAACTATTTCGCGCGGCTCGCGACGAACGGAACGCTCGATACGAGCTTCCCCGATCCTCAGCTCTGCTGCCTGCCGGTGCGCGCGGTCGCGCTGCAGTCCGACGGCCACGTGCTGATCGGCGGCTATTTTGCGCACGTCGGCAGCGATACGCATTTCAACCTGGCGCGCTATTCGAGCTCCGGCGCGTTCGATCCATCGTTTCCGAACGTCCCGGACAGCGTGCCGCTCGTCGCGCTCGCGATGCTGGTCGCGCCGGACGATTCGGTCTACGTCAATGGCGCCAGCGCCCAGCCGGTTATCCGCCTGCACGCCGACGGCAGCTACGATTCGACCTTCGCCGCCGCGGCGACGGACTCCGGCATCGACGGCATGCTGCTGCAGCCGAACGGAAAAGTGCTGATCGGCGGCATCTTCCAGCAGGCCGGCGGACAGCCGCGCCATGCGCTCGCGCGCCTCGCCGCCGACGGTTCGCTCGACACGTCGTTCGGCGATCTGCATTTCAGCGTCAACGCCGGCGATCCGAACGGTTACATCTACGGCCTCGCCGCGCAGGCCGACGGTCGCGTCGTCGTGATCGGCAACTTCACGCTCGCCGACGGGCAGCCGCGCACGGAAATCGCGCGTGTCGCGACAGGCGACTACGTGACCGACGTGCTGGTCGTACAGGGCAACGGCGGCAGCCTCACCGCGAGCTGGTACCGCGACGGCGACGGTCCCGAGCTCACGCAGCCGGCGCCCTTGCTGCAACACTCCACCAACGGCGTCGACTTCACGACTGTCGCGACGATGACGCGCGTCGCCGGCGGCTGGCGCGCGAGCGCGGATTACGACGTGCACGGCGCGACGTTCTATCTTCGCGCGCTCGGCACGACCGCCGACGGCACCGACAATGCCGCGCCAGGCCAGATCGCGAGCGCGATCTATTCGAACGACACGATTTTCGGATGGGGGTTCGAGTGAAACGACGCTGGCAAATCAGCCGGCGAGCTCGTTTGGTACGAGCGACAAGGTCAACCTGCGGTCGCGGCGCAGCACGTCGACTTCGACTTCGCGACCGATGCGATCGGCGTCGAGCACGCGATGCAGCGCGTCGATGCCGCCGACGTCGTGCTCGCCGAAGCGCACGAGGATGTCGCCTTCCTGCATGCCGGCGCGCCGTGCCGGACCGTCGGCCGCGATCTCGATGATGCGCACCGCCGATTCGACCGGCAGATCGAAATAGCGCACGTAACGCCGCGGCAGGTGCATGTTCTGCGCACCGATGCCGAGCGAGGCGCGCCGCACGCGGCCGTGGCGCATCAGCTCGGGCACGACCTGGCGCGCGATGTCGATCGACACCGAGAAGCAGATGCCCTGCGCCGCCGCGATGATCGCCGTGTTGACGCCGACGACGCGCCCGGCCGCGTCGAGCAGCGGTCCGCCGGAATTGCCGGGATTGAGCGCCGCATCGGTCTGCACGACGTCCTCGATCAGGCGTCCGGTCGTCGCGCGCAGGCTCCGCCCGAGCGCGCTGACGACGCCCGCCGTCACCGTGCATTCGTAGCCGAATGGATTGCCGATCGCGACGACGAGCTGTCCGACGCGGATGCCGCGCGAAGATCCGAGCTCGAGCACCGGCAGCGGCTGCGCGCTCGCGACGCGCAGGAGCGCGACGTCCGTGTGCGGATCGGCGCCGAGTACGTCGGCTTCGAGCCGCTGGCCCGCGGTCGTCAGCACCGCGATGCCGCGCGCGCCGGCGACGACGTGCGCATTCGTCAGCACGAGCCCGTCCGGCGTGAACACGAAGCCGGAGCCGCCGCCTGGCACGCGCCGACCGTGATCGTCCGTGCGCTCGGCGACCGTGATCGCGACGACGCCGGGCGCGGCGCGCTCGGTGACGCCGGTGACGACGCGCGAATACGCGTCGAGCGCGTCGGCACCGTCGTCGGAGCGGTCCGGACGAGCGCTCGGTTCCGTGGACTCGCGGTCGTGATCGAGAATCAGGGTCGGATCGAGCATGAACGGCATATGGGGATCGCGCGCGAAGCCGCAAGCCGCAGCGCGTCCGGTTGACCCGCTTCCTTTCGTATGTTCGCATCCGGGTCTGTTCGATGTTCCGCTCGCGAACGTGCGCGGGCGGATCGCGGAAGATCATCGACACACCGGTCGGAAACTTCGGGGACGGAAGGGGAAATGATCGCGAGCTGCGATGCGGGAACAGTGCTGTCGAGGTTGCGTCCGCTCGCCGCTGCGCTGGTGCTGGCCGGATTTTCGGGTCCGCTGCACGCCGTCACGGATTATCGTCCCGGCGAGTTGCAGGCGCCGGCCGACCCGATCCTGCGCGAGGACGGCACGCCGCTGCGCGTCGCGCTCGGCGAATGGCATGCCGACGCGCTGAAAAGCGCCGTCCCACCCGCCGCGACCGCGACCATCCGGCCGGTGACGAATTGCAATGACGACGGACCGGGCTCGCTGCGCGCCGTGCTCGCCGCGACGGCCTCGGGAGATACGATCGATCTCAGCGAGCTCGCGTGCAGCCGCATTTCGCTCGAGACCGGCGCGCTCGCGGCGCATGTCGACACGGTGACGATCGAAGGGCCCGAGCGCCGCTTGACGATCGACGGCAACGATCGCGATCGCGTGATGCTGCACTACGGCGCCGGCACGATGACGCTGCGGAACCTCGTCATCACGCACGGCAGCGTCGTCGCCGACGGCACCGACCTCGGCATCGCCGGCTGCATCGCTTCGGCGGGCTATCTCACGCTCGACCACAGCAAGGTCACCGATTGCTTCGCATCGGGCGAAGGCGGCTACGGCGGCGCGATCTACGCGTATTCGCTGATCCTCTTCGACAGCACGCTCAGCGACAGCGTCGCCTACGGCACGCATCCGACCAACGGCACGGCCGCGTTCGGCGGCGGCGCGTTCGTCTATCAGATCGATCTCGTCGGCAGCACGGTCACGGGCAATTCCGCGAGCCACCGATCCAATCCGCCGCGGACGAGCTACGACATCGGCGGCGGCATCTCGACCGTGCGCGGCGGACTCGTCGTCGATTCGACGATCGACTCGAACTACGCGACGACGGTCGGCGGCGGCCTCGCGACGTTCACCGACATCCAGGTCCGGAACAGCACGATCTCCGGCAACGTCGCGCGCACGTTCGGCGGCGGCGGGCTCTTCGTGCGCTTTCGCGCCGTGCTCGACGCGCGCAACAGCACGATCACGGACAACGAAGGACACAACGGCGGCGGCATCCTGACGAACTCGCCGGCGCTGTCGCTCGTCAGCACGATCGTCGCCGGCAATCATGCCGACCCGCACGAGACCGCCGATCTCGTCGGCCTTCGCGACATCGCCGTCACGGGCTCGGCAAGCCTCGTCGGCATCGCCTCGGACAATCTCGCGCTGCCCGCCGACACGTTGCGCGGCGATCCCGGGCTGATGCCGCTCGGCTACAACGGCGGGCAGACGCGCACGCACGCGCTGCGCGCGACGAGCCCGGCGATCGATGCCGGCAACAACGTCTCGCAGCTCGTCTCGGATCAGCGCGGCGCAGGCTATCCGCGCGTCGTCGGCGCCACCGCGGATATCGGCGCGTTCGAATATCGCCCGACGTCGCCGGCCGGCTCCGATCCTCTCGCCGTTCCGGCGCTGACGGGCTGGGCGACGACGCTGCTGCTCGCATGCCTCGCCTGGATCGGTGCGCGCAACGCTGCTTCACGCGATCGCAAGCGCGCATCGCACGCGCGGTGCTACGTTGGATCGCGCGCGTCCTGAATCGCTCGCGAACGGCATCTCTCGCTCGATCCTCGCGTTAACGCAATCGCTCGCGGAGCGCTCTACATTTCGTGTCCCGCGGCGGCCGCGCGCGGGCCCGCTGGACAGCGCGCCGGGGACGCGGCGGCGTCGCGGACCACTCGATGGGTCCGGTCGATGGGTCGGTCGGTACGCGCGATGATTTTTCGCGACTCCGCAGGTTCCCGATGCTTTCGGCCCCCAGCCGCATTCTTCCGATCGGTTCCGGCTGCTCCTCGAAGCGGTGCGACGGCTCCCTCGCGCGGCGGTTCGCAATCGGCGCTGAGCGTGACTACGATAACGCCTCGATCGCCGGCAGGTTCCTGTCCGCGACTGCGAATCCAGGGGAGAAACGCATCATGACGCTTGTCCTTTCGTGTTGTCGCCGTGCGCCGACGTTCGCGCTCGCGGCCGTGTTCGCATGCCTCTCGCTCGCTGTCCCGACTCGCGCCGCGACGATCGGCGCGCTCGGCGATCCGACGGCCGTGCGCACGCTGCCGCATCCGCCGGCGAACGTGCCGCGCGACTACGTCGTAACGCCAAACGGCTTCTTCCATCCTTCGTGCGTGCAGCGCGTCGACGCCGGAGAGCAGTTGCGGCCGGGCGCGGTCCTCGTGCGCCGCGACGGCACGAGCCGCACCGTCGCGCCGTGCGCGTATCCGCATTACGCCGCGGACGGAACCGAGCTCGCGCCGGAGAGCGCGCCGATGCCGGGCGCCGCCGCATCGCCCGCGGGAGGCGAGATCAACGGCTGGGTCGCGTACGGAAGCTACACGTTGCAGCGCACACGGGCCGCGCGCTACATCTTCGCGGAGATGACCGTGCCGACGGCGCCGACCGTGCACTCGGGACAGGTCGTCTACTTCTTTCCGGGCCTCGAGGACATCGAGCACGTGCAGACGATCGTGCAGCCGGTGCTCGGCTGGAATGCGTTCAACGACGGCGGCTGGACGATCGCGAGCTGGAACTGCTGCCTCGACGGCCACACCTGGCACAGCGCGCCGATCGCGGTAGCGAGCGGAACGACGCTCGAAGGCGTCGTCGTCGGCGGCACCTGCACTAGCGGCATCTGCTCGAACTGGAGGATCATCACGCGCGACGCCGTCGCCGAGCGCGAGACGACACTCGACACGGATGGCTACGGGCAGGCGTTCGACTGGGTATTCGGCGCCGTGCTCGAAGCCTACGGCGTCAGCCAGTGCGGCCACTATCCCGAAAGCGGCGAGGAGACCTTCAGCCGCATCGTCGTTCTGGCACCGCAGACGCCGCTCGCCAGCACCAGCACCGTGCGCTCGCTCAGGTTTCCATGGTCGCCGTGGACGATCGGCGACGGCGTCCAGTGCGACTATTCCGTCGAACCGTTTCCGGATGTCGATTCCCCGCAGATACGGATCGGGTATTGAGGCGATCCGTTCGCGGATATCGGGCGGGAACGAAAAGAGGCCTGGCACTTGCTGCCAAGCCTCTTTGTTTTCTGGGACCGGGATTCGAACCTGGATAAGGGAGTCGGAGTCAGCAAAAACATCCCCGCGCGAACTGGACTGCCCCGAGGAAGTCTTCGACTGCATCGGAGGTCTCGCCGAGGGAAACACCGCCGCAATTTACTTCCTGTCTAGTCGCTTCGATAGATCTTCAACAGGCGAGAATATGAAGGACTTGCCGTGCTGTCGTTTCGCTAGCAGCCCCAAGTCAACCAACTCGAGTAAGTCGGCTCTTGCAGTCGGATACGCGACTCGATGCGCCGCCTGGTGTCCTGCGATTTCATACAAGCTATCGGGTCGCTTGATTGCATGCAGTAGTAGTGCCCGCTGACGGTAGTTCAGCTTCGCACCCAACGGCGAGCCTGGCCGAAGCAGCTCCTCAGCCTGCTTCCTTTCGCGCACTTTCCTGGCTAGATAGGCACGAAGGCTATTGACGGCCTCCTCAATGACAGAGAGCTGGTGAGCGATGAAATAGCTCATGTCCTGTCCGTCACTTTCGGAGTACAGGTACGCCGTTACGTACTTCGCCGGAGCCTTCTTTAGGACACTCGAAATAGAGAGATATTCGGCCATCCAGTACCCTTCTTTGAGCATTGCCCAGTAGAAGAGAGCGCGTGCCGTTCTGCCGTTGCCGTCGCAGAACGGGTGGTCGTAGCCAATCTGAAAATGGATCGCGATAGCTCGAATGATGGGATGGAGAAAGTCGTCTTTTCCATTCTGAGCGTTGGCGAAATCGCAGATTGCTCGTAACCGCTGCGGTAGCTCAGCAGCGGGAGGCGGCACATGAAGAACGATCGTCGGATCGCCTTTGTCCTGAACAATGATGTTGTCTTCAGCAGTGCGGAAACGGCCAACCTGTTGCGGGTCGTCGATGGCGTCGAGCATGAGGAGACGATGCATTTCGAAAACAAGGTCGGGCGTGAGAGGCCTTTCGCTCATGCGACGCAGCGACTGCATCATGCGGTAGTTGTTGTAGATCATTTGCTCGCTGCGATCGCGGGGCGCGCGTCCCGTAGTGAGCATTTCCTTTGCCACCTGCCTAGTGGTCGATGCTCCTTCAAGCTGCGAGGACGTCATCGCTTCTTCTATCAGCGACCGCATG